>JAKSDM010001642.1 GCA_022360135.1 Pseudanabaenales cyanobacterium
GGGTTAACCGTAACCTATGCCAGAATGCGAAAAGCTAAGGTGTTGTTGCGAGGGCTGCGGGTTCTTTCAGATTTTGAAAAGGAACTGCAGATGGCTCACACGAATAAAACCCTCTCTGACGACATCGAAACCGTGTTTTTGGCCACCTCTACCGAGTACGGTTTCTTGAGCAGTAGCCTTGTTAAGGAAATCGCTAAGTTTGGGGGGCCCATTGACCACTTAGTCCCTCAACATGTCGCACTCGATATCCACAAATGTTACGCCAAGACTCAACTAGTATCGGCACCCACCAAAATGGCTCCGCCAATCTCGCCGGAGGTTCTCCTGCCGCCTCCCCCCTCAGCGGAGCAGGAAACATAGACATTCAGCAGGAATTAAACAAGATAGAAGAAATCGTTCTAGAGTGCCCTCGGATTATCCTTACCCGACGGACATTGATCGACGAAGAGCAGCTATTAGATCAGCTTGACCTGATCCGTCTCAGTCTTCCCGCCGCCTTTAGAGACGCTGTGCAGATTGTTCAACGTCGGGATGAGATTTTGTTGGAGGCTGAACAAATTGCTCAGGAAATGGTGACGACGGCCGAACAGCAGGCCGTCCAAATTATGGATGAAATGGGCATTCGGCGCCAAGCCGAGTTAGAAGCCCAACAAGTCCGGCGTCAAGTGCAACAAGAGTGTGAAGCAATGCGCGCCCAAACCCTAGCAGATATTGAGGAGATGCGGCTTCAGGCTCAACAAGAATGGGAAGATCTGCGAAATCGGTCTCTAGCGGAATCTCAGTCAATCCAGCATGATGCTGACGCCTATGCTGAGCGCGTATTAATGCAAATGGAGCAGCAATTTACAGATATGCTTAGGGTGCTCCGCAATGGTCGTCAACAACTCCAGCCAAGATCAGCCGCTGACGCTCCAACTGCAGCAAAGCCTGCTCCTAAGAGTAGAGAAGTTAGCCATAACTCCAACCATCCCCATTTATCCCATTCATCTCGTCCTGACCGACCGCGACGGAAATAAAGGGTAAACAGTGACAATCTCATTTTAAGAGGGGTTAGAGGAGATCAAAAGCTTGAGGAGCTGGTCTAGAAAACTTGTGTGTAAACTATGATTAGCTATCTCAAAGGGACTCTCATCGATATTCAAAAACTGAGCAACCATCGGGTGATTGTCACCCTAGATGTGAACCAGGTGGGATACGACTTGCAGGTGGCCTCCCGTTTATTGCCTGAACTACCGCCCTTGGGAGAATCCGTACAGATCTTTTGTTACTTCCAGTTCAGAGACGACCAGGTGGTTTTATTCGGCTTCAGTTCTAGACCCGAGCGAGAGTTATTTCGGCAGCTTGTGAGCGTGAGTGGGATTGGTCCCCAGATGGGGATGGCGCTTTTGGACACATTAGGTCTTCAGGAGCTAATTCAGGCAATTGTGTCGAGCAACACTCGCTTACTGTCACGGACGCCAGGGGTTGGGTCAAAGACGGCGGAAAGAATTGTGCTGGAGTTGAAGAGTAAGTTGGCGGAATGGCGGCGGCAGTCAGGGCTAACACTGTCGCCGATGGGTGGACCCGCCGCCGCCGTTCAGGAGGATGTGGAAATGACTTTACTGGCCCTCGGTTATACCAGTGGAGAAATTCTCCAGGCATTACAGGCAGTTGGGAGAGAAACCGCTCTGACTAAAAATGCCGATACCGAAGCATGGATTCGGGAGGCGATCGCTTGGTTGAGTCGTTAGACAGAGGTTCAAATCTCTACCCTACGGGTAGCTGAACAGTTATGATAATATGGATGACTGGGGTATTAAGGAATCTCACACTTACGGTATTGTAAATATTGAAATTTATGGCTCTGCTACAAGCACGCAAACAGGAACTCATCTCTGATTATCAGGTCCATGAAACCGACACAGGGTCAGCTGACGTACAGGTAGCTATGTTGACTGAGCGAATCAACAAACTCAGCCTACACCTGCAGAAAAACAAGAAGGATCATGCCTCTCGTCGGGGTTTGCTAAAGATGATTGGCAGACGTAAGCGCTTATTAGCTTACATCATGAATCAAGACAAGGATCATTATCGAGCCTTATTGACTCGTTTAGGCATTCGAGGATAGGCGGAAACTGGTCGCCAAACTATTGATTTTGAGATATATTTATGGCCTCTGAATCCCAATCGGATCGCTTACCTTTCGAACCGAGCGGCAATCGTAAAAAGGCTGAGAAAGCCTCAAAGAAGGCTGAAAACAAGCCATCAAAGCTAGATAAGTCGACAACACCGCAAAAAAAACCTGGCGGGAGCAGATACGAGGGTAGCATTCCTCCTGTAGTTAGTCGTCGGATGCTCCGTCGTGTGGCTGTTCTGTCAGGGGTTCCAACCTTTTTAGGAGTAGTCGTCTTCTTTATCAGTTACTATCTGCTGATTCAGAACATCGTTGAACTGCCAACGGTTGTTGTTTTCTTGTCTACGCTTGGATGCTTTGGTTTGGGGGTTTTGGGGATCAGCTACGGGGTGCTTTCTGCGTCTTGGGATGAAGAGATGCCCGGTACGACGTTGGGTTGGTCTGAGTTTACTCTTAACCTGGGGCGTCTAATCTCAGCTAGACGGGCTTCTAAAGAGTCGAAGCTAAAGCCCTAACCTTGGAAATTTTGCCAACTAAAACTAAATATTAGTAATATTAAACAGTTCTTCCAACGATCGCAGCAGCAGGCTCCTAACCCTTTTCATCTTCCTGCTGAGATTGCTCAGGTTGTTCAACCATAATCTCTTGCACCTGAGTTTGCATTTGTTTTAGCAGTTCGATGATGGCAGGCAATGTTTCCACCTGTACACTTGAGAGGCTAAGGGTCTGGCGCCCCCGCTCACGAATCTGGTTAATTTGTTGCTGAAGTTTTTGGGCAATCCCTAGGGCATTGTGGCTGAGCCTATCAATTTGTTGCTGTTGATAAAATTTCAGGGCGGCTCCTCGTAATACCTGTAGTGTGGCTTCCTCACCATATTTTCCTGGCATTGTCCGAAATCGCAATAGAACCCTCTGTCCTTGATAGAGTCTCTCGATTTCTACTTGATTGGGTTTATGCACTGCGATCGGAGGTAGTTGAGTTAGCAACTTCAGCTCATTAATTACACTTTGGAAGGTAGAAGACTTAAGATTTTCAAGTACCGATTGAAGTACGCCATCTTTACTCCAGAGAATTCGTCCCTGATCTGACTGCCGTTCGAAATATAGCCGACC
>JAKSDM010001030.1 GCA_022360135.1 Pseudanabaenales cyanobacterium
CTGTATGCTCTAATGGTAAACCATCATCTTCTGCCGCAGATAGCAGAGAATTGTTGAGCGAGCATTCCTCCTCGGTAAATACGGGCATCTCCTGCCAACAGGATTTACAAAGCCAATATGGCCCCGTACTGCGGGCATGACGAAGCAGAACACTATCGCAGCAAGGACAGGTTTGAACAGACATTTCAATTGATCTCCTAAAGCGCGATCATGGCGTTACGGCAATGGCCATTGCGAGACATTCTCTCTGAGAGAGTCTTACGGTAGGCGGCCTCATAATCGTCCACCATCTGGTTAACGCTGAAACGGCGATTGACAAAATCATGACAGTGCTGGCGATTCAGCTTGGATATTTCGGCGATCGCGGCTGGCATCTCGGCCACATCGCTGCAGACAAACCCGGTCTTGCCATGGTCAACAACTTCCGCCACAGAGCCTAATTTCATCCCGATCACAGGGGCGCCAACGCACATCGACTCAATCATCACCAAGCCAAAAGGCTCTTGCCAGGTAATTGGAAACAGGGTAGCTATGGCATTGCCCAGCAATTCTAGCTTTTTGGAGTGATTGACTTCGCCCAGAAATTGGATTTGTTCCCCGTCAATTAGAGGTGCAATTTCTTCCTCGTAGAAAGTCTTGTCAACAGGATCAACCTTACCAGCCATTTTCAAGGGTAAGCCGACCTGCTTGGCGATAGCGATCGCATGGTGGGGACCCTTTTGGGGAGACATACGGCCTAAAAACGCTAGATAGGCGGGGGATTGGGCTTCCGGATAGAAGGGATAAGCGTTGACATCAATGCCGTTATAGACCGTTCCGACATAATTCAAGTCAGGTCCCGATTGACGCTGTGCGTCACTGATGCTGACAAAGTTATGGTTCCGATAGCGAGAATAGAGTTGATTGATTTCTGATGTGAAGTTGCCGTGCAAGGTGTAGACAGTTGCCGTCTTGATGTATTCAGTCAACTGAAAGGGAGGAATCCAAGTGTGGAAGTGAATGACATCGAAATTTTCCGCTTGTTCCTGCACCTTGCTCAGATGAAGCATGTCATAAACAGCAGGATTTTGAATCGTTGGATCAAGTCGAAGGGCTCGGGGGGAGGTGGCTTCAAGCTTGGCCAGCGTTTGAGAATCCCCAGAGGCGAATAGGGTAACCTCATGGCCCCGACGCACGAGTTCATCTGTGAGTAAGCCGACTATCAATTCAATGCCGCCATATCTTGGTGGAGGGACTCGCTCCCAAAGGGGCGCTACCTGAGCAATTCGCATGTTAAACCTCCTAAAAAAATCAGGCAAGCCAGAAGTCTAGGTGTCTTAATTTGAATCTTCTTCACTCACTTGTATTTCATCAACGCTTAACTAATCGATACAGTTCGAAAGGAAATTTAGTGAATTTATGCAAACCTGAGATCAAATTGCCATTCACAGAAGATTTCCGCCAAGTCGAGTTTTCACCCAATTTCAGTCAAGAAATCCGTATGATTCTAACCGGAACTCCTATGTCAAGTCCGGTATTCCCTCCTGTTTATGTAGTGAATACCTAACTAAGACGTTTATCCTACGGCGCCCCTTCGTTCTGTTACAGCCCTTATGGCTGCCAGTGTTCACCCCAACATAGGAAAATCCCAGTTTCTTACTTTCACCTCTATATCCAAGGCAATCTTGAGTGACGGCAAAAGCCCCCCTGATAATGAGTGATAACGATTCTCACTGGTGTGGAATACATTTCAGTGATTGAGCTTGAGATTTTCATCGAATCTCAACCAAGAAATATCTAAACTTGATTGGTTTTCAGCTGTAATTTTGGGAAACTTAAATTCGGGGAATATTTTTAATTCTTTGTAGATAACGTTTGCCATTACTAAGATTCAGCCAATGTATCCCTCTCATCCTTCCCGCTCCTCTCATACACACGTCTTGCTAAAGTCAGGCGAGGTTATCTATGGGCCGGGCTGGCCTTTTTGCTACCGCGTTATATCAGCGCCTTTTTGCCGAATTCACTATCTGAAGTGGCAGGGTAAATTAACAGCGGCCCCGACTGATCCAAAAGGCTATATCAGCTATATTGTCAAGGTGCTCGGTGGTGAACGAGAGTCAAAATTGATTGTGCGTTCGTTTTAGAATTGTCATCTTTTTGCCAATGGATTGATTAGGTGGGGGTAATGGCGAAGAAAAAAGATTTGGGAATTTATGCGAACTGACTGAATAGATTATTTGTTCGGATATTAAGGTTTCAATTGCTTTGAGTCCTCTAGGGCGATCGCCCTAGAGGACTCTTCTTATAGATCTTTTATAAAGCTCTTTATAGAAGATTTTTATCGATCTCGGTTAAACCTACTCCCCAATCAACGGTTGTGTGTCCTGCGCCTGGAGCGATTTAGAGTTTCTGGAATAATTTATGCTGGGTAATTGTTAGAGCAGATTGTTCCTCAATCAGATATGCAGATATGGCAACCCACGATTTACCAAGTTCCCATCAGACCCTTAAAGATATCCCGGCCAAAATGGGGATATTGAACATGTTTCGGCTGGGTCTGTTTCAAATGGGGCTAGGGATTATGTCCCTCCTGACCTTAGGGTTATTGAATCGAGTCATGATCGATGAACTCAAGATTCCAGCTCTGATTGCGGCAGGCGCGATCGCCATGCATCAACTTGTCGCCCCGGCCCGCTTATGGTTTGGACAGATGTCTGATGCGAAGACCCTATGGGGGTATCACCGGACAGGCTATATCTGGATCGGTGGGGCTCTATTCACCTTGATGGCTTTTCTGGCGGTTCAGGTAGTATGGAGACTCAACGCCAGTTTGGCTGTCAATGGCGACTGGACAAGCGCCACCTATACTTGGACGGGATTGTTGGGCTTGGTGTTTGCGCTCTATGGTCTTGCCCTCAGTGCTAGTTCTACGCCCTTTGCAGCCTTATTGGTGGATGTATCCGATGAAGATGAACGCCCCAAGTTGGTGGGGATCGTTTGGTCAATGTTGATGGTGGGGATTGTAGTGGGCGCTATTATGGGCGGTCAAATCCTGGATCAGCCGCAACTTTGCGGCCCCGCCATCCTCTCTTATGATCCCTCTCAAACTGTCTCCACCGTTGAGTTAACAAACTTAAAGCAGGCAGTTAATTCTGTATTCCTGATTGTGCCTGCTATTGTATTTGGGTTGTGTGTGGCGTCAACCTGGGGGATTGAAAAAAAGTATTCTCGTTATCAGTCCCGCTCTATGGTTACTGATCGGGAAGATCAAATTACCTTAGGTCGGGCGCTCAAAGTATTAACCGCCAGTCGGCAGACCGGCATCTTTTTCAGCTTCTTGATCATGATGACCATTAGCCTCTTCATGCAAGAAGCGGTAATGGAACCCTATGGGGGGGAAGTGTTTAACATGTGTGTCTCAGAAACCACCCAACTGAATGCGTTCTGGGGAATGGGAACCTTGGTGGGGTTGAGCGCCACTGGTTTTTTTGTGGCGCCCCGGATTGGCAAACGAAGAACCACTAAGTTGGGTTGTCTGATGACGGCTGGGTGTTTTATCCTGATCATTCTGTCGGGATTTACCCAAAATCCCCAATCACTCCAAATCGCTTTGCTTCTTTTTGGCTTAGCAGCTGGGATAACCACCTCGGGCGGCATTAGTTTAATGCTAGACCTAACCGCCGCTGAAACTGCTGGCGTCTTTATTGGCGCATGGGGCTTAGCTCAAGCCATCGCCCGCGCCGTGGCCACCTTCAGCGGCGGCGCCATCTTGGATATCGGCCGTTCTCTATTCCCCAACCTGGTCTTTGCCTATGGCCTGGTCTTTGCGCTCCAGGCCATAGGCATGATAATCGCCGTCCAACTCCTGAATCGAGTGGATGTCCAAGAGTTCCAGGCCAATTCCAAACAAGCGATCGCCGCTATATTAGGAAGCGATTTAGACTAGCAGTTAGCTTTGGGCAATAAGCGATTCTCGCCTTCTACACCCTGTACCCTACACCCTACACCGAATGGCGCTGAAATAAGCCATGTGGGCAATGCCCACCCTACGGAAATCAGGGCTTTTAGCGATTGATAAACTCTTATTTCAGTGCCATTCCACCCTACACCCTGTACCCTAGACCCTACACCCTGTACCCTACACCCTGTACCCTGTACCCTGCACCCTACACCCTGTACCCTACACCCCATGCATTCTTGGACTGACATTCTCAACTTCGCTGAAAAGACGACGGCGCGAGTCGGCCAGCAACTCCTCGCTGACTTTGGTCAGGCGCAGGCGTCAGAGAAGGCGGATGGAAGCTTAGTGACGCAATCGGATCAATGGGCGGATGGGGAATTGCGCCAGGCGATCGCAGACGCCTTCCCCAGCCATGGAGTGCTCAGTGAGGAAGGCGCCCATATCTTTCCAGCGAATGACTGGTGTTGGATTATTGATCCCATCGACGGTACGACTAACTTCACCCGAGGCATTCCAATCTGGGGAATTTCCTTAGGGTTGCTCTATCAGGGGACGCCTGTCTTTGGCCAGGTTTATTTCCCCCCGTTGCAGCAGTCTTTCCACGGCTTCTGGTATGGCGACTCAGGATTGAGCGGACCTGCAGGCGCGTTTCTGAATCACCAGCCTATTCATGTCTCTGTTGACGCCCCTTCTAATAACCACTTTTTTAGCCTCTGCGCCCGCAGCACTGCTATTATGAAGCAGCCTTTCCCCTGCAAAATTCGAATGTTAGGGGTGGCGACCTATAACTTGTTAACAGTGGCGACGGGCGTTAGCTTAGGAGCGGTGGAAGCAACTCCCAAGATTTGGGATATTGCCTCAGTGTGGGCGATTGTCCAGGCGGCGGGGGCCGCCTGGACACCGTTGGCAAGCCAACCTATCTTTCCGCTGCAAATTGGAGAAGACTACAGCCGCCATCCTTTTCCCACGCTTGTAACCAGTCGTTCTGACTTGATCGCCACATTCAAACCGTTAGTTGAAGTTGTGGTTCGATAACTCAATCTAACCCTGATTACTCCCTCCCCATTTTCATGCTCAAAAGGAAAAGTTCATGTTCAAAAGGAAAAGCCATATCCAATTTGATCGGCAGGTCATTTAATTAGTATAAATATACTTAGTTGATAACAGACTGGACTTGGGGGCTCTTAGCGAGTAATCTAGTGCTAAATTAGGTGGTTTTGAAAGTATGACGCTTAATCTTGGTGACGCCGCACCTGACTTTAGCTTGCCAGATTCTGAGGGAAATGTGGTCCGGCTAGCTGATTTAAAGGGTAAACGAGTTGTGCTTTATTTCTATCCTCGTGATAATACGCCCGGTTGCACAAAGGAAGCCTGCGGTTTTCGAGACGCCTACGATGACTATCAGGGAAAAGATCTGGTGGTGTTGGGGGTGAGTACTGATGACGCCAAGTCCCACGTCAAATTCGCTACCAAGTATGAGTTGCCTTTTCCCTTACTGACGGATGAGGACGCTCAGGTTGCGAGCGCTTATGGCAGCTATGGCTTGAAAAAGTTTATGGGTAAGGAATTTATGGGGATTAGCCGTAGCACATTTATTATTGGTCCAGATGGTGCGATTGAAAAGATTTACCGCAAAGTTAAGCCTGAGCCCCATGCTGCTGAGGTTTTAGAGGATATTGCAGCCTTATTGCCATAAATTTCTCCTCCTTTATGCGTCAAACATGGCGTCCTGTTCGTACTCTGCTTGGGCTTCTACTGCGTCGTCCAATTTTGGGAACTTGCATCATTCCCATACTGCCCAATGGCCAAATCGTGCTTGTCCGTCGTCGAGATAATGGCAAATGGAGTTTGCCGGGCGGTATTGTTGATTGGGGTGAAGATATTGTTACGGCCTCCCGGCGAGAACTGGCGGAGGAAACAGGACTGAAACTCTTGCAAGCTGGAAGGCTAGTGGGCGTCTATTCCACCCCCAACCGCGATCCTCGGTTTCATGCTGTCTGTGTTTCACTCGAAGCTAAGGTAGATGGGGATTTCAACGTCTCTGACACAGATGAGATTTTAGAGGTAAAAGCGTTTGCAGTAACGGCTTTGCCAACAGATCAACTTTCCCATGATCATGATCAACAACTTAAGGATTATTTTGCTGGAGCAACTGTTCTGGCTTAATGTGAAAATTAAAAGCTCACCGCTTAGCTATAGCAAATCAACCGTCATCTTCACCTGAGTTTCATAAGTCCTTCTGGGGTCCAAGGTAATCAAATGGTCTCCAGTGTTTAGGGCGTTGCGAGGGGCGCTCCAGGGTTCCAGGCAGTAATAGTCTTTGTCCTTAACTGTCCAAAACACCAGAGTTGAATAACTCTCGTCCCATTCCAGAGTCAGTTTCAGATTTTGTTGAGTATCGGTAACGGCGGCAGAGTTACTGGCTAGATTCAGAAAGGCGACGTCGATTTCATCTTGATTGAAGTCAAAGGCGCCAGAAAAAGGATGAATCACCTGGGTGTTCTGATCTTGAAACTGGGTGGACGGAATCTCAAAGGCTAACTGTGTTTTGTCGGTTACCCCGAAGTAGGGATGAAGCCCGATGGAGAAGGGTAAAGGTTTGTCGGAGCGGTTGGTAAAGCGCTGCTTAATTTCGAGGGTCTTGCCGCGCAAGCGGTAGGTAAAGGCTAGTTGAAAGTCGAAGGGATAAACGGCGCGGGTTTGTTCATTACTGTTGAGCACTAAGGTCAAGTGGGCCCCTGATTGAACACCGCGATCGGTGATTTCCCAGGGCAGATCGCGGGCAAAACCATGCTGCTTTAGGGTGTAAGTCTGGCCCTCATGGCTGTAGATGTTGTCCGGCAGATTGCCGCAAATAGGAAACAGGATAGGAACGCCTCCCCGGACTGATAAAGCAGGATTAGCAAACCGCTCTGCATCGAAGTAAAGGATTTCTTGCTCTTGAATTTGCCAGCGAGTGATCAAACCGCCTCGATCAGAGACAACCTCCAACCGAGCGCCAGCAGCCTGATCAGAAAGGACATAAGTGGGATATTGCTCCGACTTGAGGGCGATCGAAAACACAGATTTTCTCCACGTAACAACCGTTTCGACGATAACACGTTGGCAAAGGGAGTGGGGGAGTGAGGGAGGGGGGGGAGGGGGCAGGGGGAAATTTTTAGATTTTGGATTTTGGATTTTGGATTTTGGATTTTGGATTTTAGATTTTAGATTTTGGATTTTGGATTCCTAGATATTTCGTAGGGTGGGCATTGCCCACATGGCTTATTTCAGCGCCATTCGATTCCTAGTTTGTTCTCTGTCTCCTGACTCCTAAGTTGGGGGCCAATCGGAGGGTTCTCCATAAAGGGTAGGAGTGGGGGCTGTCTCAGAGTCTGGCTCAAGTGCTTCCCCTGAGAATTCATTCGCTTCCCCATCCGGGGGCCAATCGTTTGACTCATCAGAAGGTTCTCCGTAAAGGGTGGGAGCAGGAGTAATCTGAGGATCTAGATCGAATGTTTTAGGAGGGAACCCATCCACTTTCCAATCCTGGGGCCAATCCTCAGGAACTCCCTCAATAGTTGAGCTCGGGGCCGCATTGAAGGTGTTGGGTGAGGGTTTAGGTCCCCAATTATCCAGTGGGTTTGCAGGTTCATTAGGGTTATCTTCGGATAGAGAGTCTGGCTGGATAATGAAAGGACTGTCGGGATCGATGGGAATATCTGGCGCTTCTATCTTAGAGCGAACATCCAGAATGCTGGGAGAGCGCAGGGGCTGATCGAAGACTTGGGAGGCGTCCTCAAGCTTCTTGAGAATCGCTTCAGCCTGCTTACCTTGCGCCAGGTAGGGCTGGGACCGCCGCACAATCACTGGCACGAATTCAATCTGCATTTGATCTGTCTGCAGAGAAACCTTCATCACTGCGGCGTCGTGGTCGGCATGGAGGGTGTCGCCAAATATAAAATCTCCCAAAGAATAGGCAATAGGGCGTCCTTTATAGATTTCAGCTCCCTGCAGTTGATCAGGGTGATGGCCAATAACTAAATCAGCTCCCTGGTCAATGGCCATGCGGGCCAGATTAGTCTGCCAGTTTGTGGGTGTCTCAGGTAAGTTGCTTTCCCAGTGATAATTGACAATAATCCAATCGACCTGATTCCGAATGGCTTGGATATCCGCCACAATCCGCGGTTTTTTCTGAGGGTTAACTCCGGCAAGGTCGGTATCGGCGGCATAGGCGTCCTCTTGGGAATACCCTAAGTAAGCAATCCGCTCTCCCTTAACGTCGATGATTTCTGGGCGGCGGGCTTCCCGAGCATTTCGCCCTGCTCCTACTCGATAAATCCCTTTTCGGTCAAGCGTTTTCAGGGTTTCTACCAAGCCCTGTTCGCCAAAATCCATGGTGTGATTGCTGGTCAAGCTAACAATGTCAACCCCGCCAGCCTTTAACACCTGCGCCGCTTCTGGGCGAGGATGTTGGTGGAATCTCTC
>JAKSDM010001672.1 GCA_022360135.1 Pseudanabaenales cyanobacterium
CCTATAGAGCCTCCAATCAATCTCAACTGGATATATATCAGCCATAAATTCTTAATTGCTTCGTAAGCATGCTTAAGAATTTATGGCGATTAAAGGGTGAAGGGGGAAATTGAGGTTTAACCTTGATGTTATAAAGTTTACCGACTAGCTTCTCAAAAGCTATGAGTTATCAAATCCGAGAAATATGTGAAAGGCTTACTCAATGGAGGGGCGTAGACATTAGCAATAGCGGCCGCTTGGACCACGGTTCGCTTGGCTTTGGACAACTGACGGTAAACGATAATCTGGTGGATATTCCGGTAGAGCCTCAGCCAATCAAATTGGTTTATCGTCACCATAACTTCGACAAGCCGTTGCAGAAAATCACTGATTGGATGAACAAAAATGGCTATATCTACAATCTGAGAAAATCGTAGCAACGCATTTCTTTTTGGGGAGAAGGGGTCGGTGGATGGAGAGTTGTAAAACCCATCCTTCGGGAAGAGCAAAACTCTACATCGCTCTTCCCGAAGGGTGGGCTTTCAGGATGTGGTTCAACTCTCCGCCTTCAAATTTGCATTAACGGTTGTGGATGAGCAATTTCATAACCCTGAACATAGTCTATGCTGAGTTCCTGAGCTTTCTCTAAAATGGACTGGTTTTCAACATATTCGGCAATCGTTTTTAATCCCATCACATGCCCAATATGATTAACTGATTCCAGCATGGCGCAAATGACTCTATCGGTGGGAGATTCTTTGACCAGATCGCCATCAATTTTTAAGTAATCAACCGGTAAATGTCTGAGATAAGTTAAGGAAGACATGCCACTGCCAAAGTCGTCCAAAGCAAAACAACAGCCCAGCTTTTTGAGTTCAATGATGAGTTCAGCCGCCTTTTGAAGATTTGAGATAGCAACCGTTTCAGTAATCTCAAAACAAAGCCGCTTAGGATTGATGGGATGTTGCGTTAGCTGTCGCTTCAGGAAATCGACAAAGGTGTCATCATTGATACTCGATCCAGATAGGTTGATACTGAATTTTTTGGGGGGTAGCTGCGGATGGGCCGATAAATAATCTAAGAAATGCCCTATCACCCAGCGATCAATTTTAGGCATCAGGTCGTAGCGTTCTGCCGGCGGGATAAATGCCATAGGTGGGGTGATCTGACCAGTCTGAGGATGGGGCAGTCGTAACAAGATTTCACTGAGATCCGTGTCGGCGGAGTTAGCATTTGCAGCTGTGATTGTTTGGTGATAAAGCCGAAATTGATTTGCATCCAGAGCCTCTGTGATCCGCGAAAACCAATGACTATCAGCAGATTGTTGAGCGATATCAGCATCTTCGGGATGGTAGACCTGGACCCGATTGCGCCCCTTATTTTTTGCGGTATAGCAGGCTGCATCGGCCAAGCGAAGCACTTGCTCTGTATCCATCCTTTTGGAGGTAATTGGCACCACACCGATGCTGACACCGATACTAAAAACCTTGCCTGCATACAAAAATCGAAAAGACTGAATACTCTCACAAAATGAGGTGGTAATTTTAACTGCATCCTGCAAATCACAATCGTAAAGCAGCAAGCCAAATTCATCTCCCCCCAAGCGGGCCAGGACATCTGATTTACGGATTTTATCGCGCCACAATTCGCTCACCTGCTGTAGCAACTTATCCCCGGCTGCATGGCCGCAAGTATCGTTAACCGCTTTAAAGTGGTCTAAATCCAGATAGCATAGGATATATGAACGTTTAGAGCGCGATTCCTCGATGATCTCATTCAGGCATTGAATAAACTTTTTGCGATTGAACAAATGCGTCAAGGGATCGTGGGAGGCTTGCCAGGCCAATTGTTTAGACCGACCCCGTTCTTCTGTGACATCGTGGAAGACTAACACCGTTCCCATGATATCTCCACTGGTTGAGCGAATCGGCGCCGCCGAATCCCCAATAGCAAACTCTTCACCTGTCTTTGAAATCAGCGTGGGATGGTTACTGAGACTGACGGCTTGACGCTCCTCTATGGCGCGAATAGCCGGATTTTTCAGTTGCTGGCGCGTGTTGCCATCCACAATTTTGCAAACCTTAGCAATCGGTTGATGCTTGGCGTCCTTAGCCTGCCAACCGGTTAGTCTTTCAGCCACCGGGTTAAAGTCCTTAATATATCCCTGCTCATCGGTGGTGATGACGGCGTCTCCGATCGAGTGAAGGGTGATTTGAGCTAATTCTTTTTCTTGATATAGGGCTTGTTCTAGCAATTTACGGGTGGTCATATCGGTTTGGGAGCCAGCAATCCGATAGGCGATCCCGGTCGGCCCCCACAGCGCCATGCCTCGAGTTAACACCCAACGATAGTCCCCGTCTTTGTGACGGATGCGGTATTCGCAGTGAAACTGTTGCTGGCGACAGCCAAGATGCTCCTGGAACTGTTGCTCAAAGCGCTCTCGATCGTGGGGATGGATACGAGATAACCACTCATCTGGACTATCGCCGATGCGATCGTCCTGTAGTCCGAGTAAAGACTGCCAACGCAGAGAGTAGTAAACCCGATGGTGTTTCAAATCCCAGTCCCAAATGCCGTCATTAGCCCCCTGAACTGCTAGAGCGTAGCGCTCTTGGCTAATTTCTAGCTGTTTGGTTAATTCTGCCCGCTCGATCGCGTATCGAAGTCGTTGGACCAATAAATTTCCGACATCTATGTAGCCTAATTGGGCCAATCGCGTGGGTGAAAAGGTATCTGATTTCACTAAATAATCTTGAGCGCCTTCTTGGAGCGCCGCCATCGCAACGGTTTGACTCTGAAGACCGGTTAGTACGACGATAGGGGTCTGAGGCGCCAGCTTTTTTAGCTGCTTAATCAGATCTAAGCCCTGCCCATCGGGCAGATGGAGGTCTAGCAAAACCACATCAAAGGTATTCGCCTCAAGCACAGTCAGGGCTTCGTCAAATCGTTCAGCATGATGCAACTTAGGCTTTCCCAATTCCGACGAGTTGACGATGGCTTCAAAAAGCTGAGCATCCGACCAATTGTCTTCAACTAATAGCGCCTCAATATTCAAACTCATGCTCAGTGCCTTCCTAAGATTTAACTCAAACGAGAGAGGGTTTAAGCAACTCCAGG
>JAKSDM010000624.1 GCA_022360135.1 Pseudanabaenales cyanobacterium
GCGATTACGCCATCTTAGGTCAAACTCGAGACGACGCTGCCGGAGAAGCCTTTGATAAGGTTGCTCGTCTGCTCGGGCTGGGCTATCCAGGGGGACCCATCATCGATCGTCTAGCGACTGAGGGAAACGCCCAAGCCTTTAACTTGCCCGCAGGCAATATTTCCCTGCCTAAAGGCGGCTATCATCCCTACGACTCCAGTTTCAGCGGCATCAAGACTGCAGTTCTACGATTAGTTCAAAAATTACAGCAGCAGGGAACAGACCCCCTACCCATGGCGGATCTGGCCGCCAGTTTCCAGGAAACCGTCGCCCGATCGCTGACCCAACGGGCGATCGCCTGCGCCCTTGACCATAATCTCTCCACCATTGTCATAGGCGGCGGTGTAGCCGCCAACAGCAGCTTGCGATCGCACCTCCAGGCAGCTGCCGCCCAGCACAATTTGCGGGTCCTTTTCCCTCCTCTCAATCTCTGCACCGATAACGCCGCCATGATTGGCTGCGCCGCCGCCGACCACCTACATCGGGGCCATCAATCCCGCCTCACCTTGAGGGCTCAGTCTCGGATGGCGATTACGCAGGTCATGGAACTTTATCAAGTGGGTTAGTGAGAAACTGAATAGTGGGTTACCCAAATTGAAACCGCGGCTTGTCTGTCCAAGCAATTCACCAGAATGGAGAAGGGGCTGATTGAATAGCGGATAAGACAGGCAAGTTTCACAATCGGGAATTAACGCGATGAAAATCTATCCAAGCGTAAACGACATGGTCGGCCAACTTCTTAAACTAATGGTTTCAGCCCTTTGCGTCCTCCCTTGGAGCCTTGCAGTTAATGTTAAGCCAGCCGCCGCCTGTTCCTGCTTACCTGCCGGACCGCCATTGACCGAACTGGGTCAGGCGACGGCGGTTTTCGCGGGTGAAGTCAGCGATATTAAACGAACGATTACGGGGGTCGAAGTCAGCTTCAGTGTTTCTGAAGTCTGGAAAGGCAATCTTAACCCAACCTTAGTCGTTACTACTGGGCCGCATTCAGCCGCCTGCGGATACCCCTTCCAAATGGGGCAAGCCTATCTTGTCTATGCCTATGGTGGGAAGAACGGTCGTTTAGGCGCAAATCTATGCAGCCGAACAACCCTACTCTCAAATGCCGAAGCCGATTTGGTTGAGTTAGGCGATGGCGCCCTCCCCACCCTTGAAGAGGGTGCGC
>JAKSDM010001780.1 GCA_022360135.1 Pseudanabaenales cyanobacterium
TAAATGAAGTTCCGTACCTGTCGCCGCACAGGTGCGGGCAATACTGCCGGTATTAGGTGGAATTTGCGGGTTTATCAGAACAACCCTGGGCATAAGATTTGATGAATTTTGCTAACAAACCTGAATCATGACGCCATACCAGATCCTGAAGAGAGGGCGGAAGCTATAGATCTTTTTAATAGCTTATGGCGTCAGTTAACCGACGGCAATTCTTTATTGGGGAGAACCTGAGTGAAGACAGGGTGTCGGGTGTGGAGTTTAGTGAAAGTCAGTTAAGCCACTAGGGGTTCACATAAGTCGTCTTCCAGCGATTGCTCCAGGAGGGCCGCCTTCTGGATCGCCTGAGTGATGATCCGCTGACTGTCATAGCCTTGGCGATAGAGTTTGAGCCAATGTTGGGCTTCATTACCCTCCCGCAAAATTTTTTTCAGTGGCGCCAGGAAGCAGCCGAAGCCATGTTTTTTGGCGATCGGCCAAACCTCTTCGTATAGGGCGGCGATCCAATTGCGGGCGACTATTTTACGACCGTCTCGCCAATGGCGCAGCTCTGCTTCCAGGCTATCACGGGCTGCAGACATTTCATTCGCATCTGTCAGTTCGAGCAAATCTTGGGACCGACTTTGAGTCGGAAGCAAACTGGTCTCAAGCGGATCCAGGCTAGGATGTTGTTTGAGTTGAAGCAATCGAGCCTCTAAAAGGGCTGTCACGGCAAGCAGCGCCACTGGATCGACGACCAGGTCACAAATTCTGAGTTCTAAACGGTTGAGATTATAGGGGCGGCGATCGCCGTTAGGTCGAACGGATGACCAAAGGTGTCGGACGTTATACATGGCGCCAGAGGCAAGCTGCTCCTCCACCCATTGAATATGGTGAGCATGACTCTCAAATAAAGGCACATGAACTGGAGTTTTGGGGAAAAGGCTCCAGCGAGTGGAGTGATATCCGGTGGGTTTACCATTGAGCATTGGGGAAGAAGCCGTTAAGGCAAGGAAAAGAGGGGCTTCAACCCGAATCAGGCGACAGGCCCTGATCAGAAACTCTGGATCAGAAATGCCGATGTTGATATGGACGCTGGCTGTGACAACTTTGGGGCCGTAAGTTTGCTCAATATAAGTATGGTAAGGATTATTCAGGTCAGAACGATAAAAGCGATCGCTCTCTCCTAGCGATAGGGTGCTGCCCGGAATTAGCGTATAGTCTCCCAACTGCTTCAAATAGGCTCTCAACCGCTGACGAGGCCGCACCAATTCGCATAACAACTGCTCGTAACGATACAGTGGAGCTGTCGTGTACTCTACATTGCGATTATCTGGCTCCCGCACAAATCCATCTAGATTGGCCACAATTTGATCCGAGAATCCCACGATTTTACCTTGGGATGTCCCAGTATACATTTCAATTTCAAAGCCTTTAGAGAGCAGCACCATAATCCTCGACTGGCAGTACAGGTTTGCTCTTATAGTATCCCTAACTATTAGTATCTCTAAACTATGCGGATGAAAGGACTTGAACCTTCACGCCTTGCGGCACTAGAACCTAAATCTAGCGCGTCTACCAATTCCGCCACATCCGCACCGGCTATGTATTCTATCAATAAATCATTGGTAAGTGTAGTTAAAGAATCGGATCTGGGGACAGAGAGTAGGAAACATTATGATTAAGTTATAAATAGTTAACACTTTAAACAGGTAAGGCGGCGCTAACGCCTCAATACCTCCTCTGGGTGTTAAGGTTAGTCGCTGTATTCTAGATGTTCATTAATGGCGGTTGACTAAGCCAGAGAAGGCTAAGGTGTTAAGTATAGCTAACACCTGAATTGAAGCTAGATAGTAGGATACGCGAGGAGAAGCCTAGCGCATGGGTAAAGTAGTCGGCATCGACCTTGGGACAACCAACTCAGTGGTCGCTGTCATGGAGGGGGGGAAGCCCGTCGTTATCGCCAATGTTGAGGGAATGCGAACCACGCCTTCGGTAGTAGCCTTCAGTAAAGAAGGAGAGCGCCTTGTAGGTCAATTGGCGCGACGTCAGACAGTGCTTAATCCCCAAAACACCTTCTATGGTGTTAAACGCTTCATGGGACGCAGCTACACCGAACTCAGCCCTGAATCCAAGCGAGTTCCTTATACGATTCGACGGGACGAGAGCAACAACGTCAAAATTAAGTGCCCTCGGCTCGAAAAAGACTTTGCTCCGGAGGAAATCTCCGCCATGATTCTGAAAAAGTTAGCGGAGGAAGCCAATCGCTATCTGGGGCAACCCATAACCGGTGCGGTAATCACTGTGCCTGCCTATTTTAATGACGCCCAGCGTCAGGCTACGCGAGACGCCGGACGAATTGCCGGTTTGGAAGTGAAGCGAATCTTGAATGAACCCACAGCGGCTGCACTGGCCTATGGCCTCGACCAAAAATATAGACAGACTATTGTTGTCTTTGACTTGGGGGGCGGCACTTTTGATGTTTCTATCTTAGAGGTGGGCGATGGCGTGTTTGAAGTTAAAGCGACGAGTGGAGACACCCAACTTGGAGGCAGTAGCTTCGATCAGAAAATAGTGAATTGGCTGGCGGAACAATTTCTCCAGACAGAAGGTATTGATTTACGCCGCGATCGCCAAGCCCTGCAGCGTTTAACCGAAGCGGCTGAGAAGGCGAAGAATGAACTTTCGGGGGTCAGTGTCACCGATATCAACCTGCCCTTCATTACCGCTACTGCAGATGGACCCAAGCATATTGAAACTCGGCTAACCCGCTCACAATTTGAGGGATTGTGCGGTGATTTAGTCAGTCGCCTGCGAATACCCTTGAAGCAGGCTTTTTCGGACGCAAATCTCTCCCCGGCTCAAATTGATGAGGTGGTATTGGTGGGTGGAGCCAGCCGCATGCCCATGGTGCAGGACCTGGTGCGATCGCTGATCAAACGGGAGCCGAATCAAAACGTTAACCCGGATGAGGTGGTTGCAGTTGGGGCCGCTATTCAGTCAGGCATCCTGACGCAAGAAATTCAAGATATTCTGCTACTGGATGTAACGCCGCTGTCCTTGGGGCTGGAGACAATTGGCGGCGTGATGAAAAAATTGGTTCCTCGAAATACCACCATTCCGGTACGGCGGTCGGACATTTTTTCTACCTCTGAGAACAATCAGACCGTGGTAGAAGTGCATGTCCTTCAAGGAGAACGAGAAATGGCGACAGATAACAAATCTTTGGGCCGATTTAAGCTCATGGGCATTCCCCCCGCTCCCCGAGGCGTGCCTCAAGTCCTAGTGTCATTAGATATTGATGCGAACGGTATTTTACAAGTTTCAGCCCTGGATAAGACTACAGGGCGGGAACAAGGAATTACTGTCCAGGGGGCCTCCAGTCTGGATGAGGAAGAAGTGCAGCGGATGATTCGAGAAGCCGAGGAATATTCCGAATTAGACCGGCTGCAACGGGAGCGAGTCGAAAAGCGCAACCGGTCTGAAGCGCTAACCTTTCAGGCTGAACGGGTTCTGCGTGAAGTCACGCTTGACTTCGGTCTGCAGTTTGCCCGCGATCGTCGCCGTCAGATTGAGAGTCTGATCCAAGAGCTTCGAGACAACTTGGAGCAAGGGGATGAGCGAGGGATTGATATTGCCCAAGCCGAATTGCAGGATGAACTTTACGAACTCAGACGGGAAGCCTATCTCTATGACGAAGAGGAGGATGAAGGCAATCTATTCGAGCAATTCGGGGACACCCTCCGGCGCACCTTTACCGGCGATGATGATCGGGATTGGGAATTTGGTCGGGACTCTGACTACTATCGAGACGCCAGTTGGGATAGGCAGCCCAAATTTAATCAACCCACCTGGGGATATGATGATCGACGGAATCGCGATGATCAGTATAATCGGAACGATCAGTACGCTCGCGGCGATCGCAATGCCCGGTATAACCAGGATGACTGGTATGCTCGCGATGATCAGTACAATCGGGATGATCAGTACAATCGGGATGATCAGTACAATCGGGATGCCCGGTATAACCAGGATGACTGGTATGCTCGCGATCATCAGTACAATCGCGATGATCGGCCTGAACGGGATGATCGGGGTGATCGCTATCGCGATAATCGCTATGATCGCAATTCCGATTCCTACCCACCGTCTCGCCAATCGCCCAAGCCCTACAATTCCCGCCCAAATCGTTACGATAACGCCCATAATGAGGATTGGGACGATGATGACGAGTGGTTTTAGGCGGCGTATTGATCGGTTAGCTTTTAGCCTTCCTTATCAGGGACAAGGACTCAGACAGCGAGCTACTTTGATCTTAGAAACCCATCCTAATCTCTCCCAATCCTTACCCCCTATTCCTACTTTCTAGACTTAATTCATGCAAAACTTTCGGAATTACTACGATATTCTGGGGGTTTCCAGAGATTCCAGCATCGAAGACGTTAAACGAGCATACCGACAATTAGCTCGACGATATCACCCTGATATGAATCAGGGCGATAAGTCGGCGGAAGAGCGCTTTAAGCTATTGGGGGAAGCCTATGAGGTGCTTTCGGACCCCGATAAGCGATCGCAGTATGAGCAATTCAGTCGCTTCTGGAAGCAGAAGGGATTTCAGTTTGGCAAGGGGTTTCGCAGCAGAAGCGGGGAAGACCGCTTCTCCAATGATGAAGGTGACTTCGGTAATTTTCGGGACTTTAATAACTTTGTTGATCAGCTACTGAACCGCCGCCGTGAGAATGGCGCAGAGACAAATGGTCGTAGCGCCGTTCGCGATAGCGACCCCTTTCGCCCTGGCACAACCAAAAAAACATACACAGTTAATCCTCGCCCCAGTCGTCGTGATGCCGAAGCCAACCTGACAATTCCTCTGGAAAAAGCCTATGCTGGCGGACAAGAGCGAATTCGACTAGAAGACGGCCGATCGCTGGAAGTCAATATGCCTGCTGGCATGGTGACAGGGCAACGCATCCGCCTTAAAGGGCAAGGAATCGGAGGCGGTAATCTATATCTCAGAATAGAGGTTAAGCCCCATGCTTTCTTCAAACTTCAGGGCAACGATATCCTCTGCTGCATACCCGTTACCCCTAGCGAAGCAGCCTTAGGCGGCGTAATTGAAGCGCCAACCTTAGACGGGCCAGTCAAGATGACCCTCCCACCAGGCGTACAAACTGGTCAGAGACTGCGGTTGGCGAATAAGGGCTATCCCATTGGTCGAGACCGATGGGGCGATCAGATTGTGGAAATTGAGGTGGTTGTTCCCAGTGTTTTAAGCGACAAAGAGAAACAACTCTATAGAGAGTTGCGCCGCATAGAGACCTTTAATCCACGCACGGATTTAGCAGTGTAACATTATGCTAGCCAAAATACGGCGGTTCATTACCTGGCTTCCACTTAATATTGCAGCCGATGCTAGGCTTTTGGTCGGGGTCAACAGATTGATTGGCTAGCAAGGCGTCTAAGGCTGAGCGGAGATCTTTCCCCGTTACCGGGATACCATTGCCAGGTCGACTCTTATCCAGTTGGCCTCGATACACCAATCGTTTCGTCTGATCGAATAAGAAAAAGTCAGGTGTACAAGCCGCCGTATAGCGCTTAGCCGTTTCTTGACTTTCGTCGTAACAGAAGGGAAAGTTAAACCCTGATTCCTCGGCCATTGCCTTTAAATGGGCTGGACTGTCCATCGGATGAGTTTCTATACTATTGGCGCTAATAGCGACAATGCCGACATCCTGAGGAACGTAATCCTGTCCAAGCTGAGCCAATTCTTGCTTAACATGTTTGACAAAAGGGCAGTGCTGGCAGATGAACATAACCAGCAAAGCTTTCTTGTCTGTAAAGGTTTGAAGGGAAATGGTTTGACCCGAGACGACATCTGGAAGCTGGAAATCTGGAGCCAAGGTTCCTAATTCCAGCATGGTTGAAGCGGTCATGGCCATGATGGCTATCCTCTCAAACTGACAATCACTTAACCCCCGGCTGCAAAGGCCGCCATTACCAAAACCGATAAGAGGAGTCCGGGACTCAGCAACATGAGTAATGTCCCCAATTCATGCATTTCCATAAGATATCTCCAATTGAACTGAACTAACTTCATAATGGCGGATTTAAACCGGGATGGGGGGGCATATTTTATAAAGAAATTGGAAATAGCGGGCGGCTATATCTACAGAACGTCTTTTGTAAGGGATTAGCGTACAAATTAAGTCCCAGTAGAAGCCTGTGGATGGGTAGATGGAATTTTATTAGCTGCCGCTCCCTAAGACACCAAAAAGAAAGATTTTTCCCGTCGGCATGCCATTTTGGTGCATTGGGCTTATCCTGTATGCCTACTAGTGGAGCATTTTGAATTAGTCACTTCGAATTGATCATCATGAGTCGAGCAAAGTTAGCGTTGAGCCATTGGTATTGTCTGCATAGGCTGACAGGGGTAAGCGCTTTAAATCCAGGACTTGCGATCGCAATCGCTGCAATCGTCAGCTATCCCGCTCAAGCTGCTGTGTTATCTGCTTGGACCTTCAATCCCAACACCCAGCAACTGGAAGTGACATTGCCTCAGGCCGTCATCCCTAGTTACTTTCTTTTGGCCGAGCCCGCCCGACTGATTCTAGATATTCCAAATACTCAGGTCGGTGATGTTGTGATGGAGCGCACCTACTTAGGTCCTGTTCGAAATATTCGCGTTGCTCAGTATGACGCCAACGCCACTCGCATCGTCATGGAATTGGCGCCGGGCACGGTGCTCGATCCGCGACAAGCTCAACTCCAGCGAATCGAGCTCAGGGGGCAAACCCGATGGCTGCTCCAACCCCTGATTGCGGATTCTGCTGAGGCGGCCTCAGCGGCCACCCCAGCGGCTGACGCCGCCTCTGGTTTTGATCAAAATGCTCCAGGCCAATCGCTGGCGGCAGCAAATACCAATGGAGTCAGGCTGTCTGCCGATAGCTTATTGACTCCGCGGGAAGAGACGAATCTGTCCAACCTGCCCAGCACCCTCTCAACTGAAACGCTGCCGCCGACATCTGAACCATCGGCGTTGGTCAGCGTTCCCCCCTTAGAGGATGACTTTGCTGCTGATATTCCCGGTTCATCTGCAGTTGCAAGCACACCCGCTTCCCCTCAACCCCCTACCGTTCGGTCTGAAACTGAGCCCATCCCCATCCCCATCTTTCCCCCCTTCCTTGACGGCGCAGATGCATCATCCCCGATACCCACCTCACTACCATCAGATATTGCCATCCCTTCCCCATCGTCTGTATCCGAGACGCCTTCTTTACCTGGGGTAGAGGCTCCCCTCCCGCCATCGACTCCTGACGCCATTCCTTTTGGTCAACCCCTGCCGACTTTCCCTGTCGACTATACCTCTACCCTACCTTCCCAGCCGATTCCGATTCCGGTCTCTCCCCCCTTGAGTCAGGAGGTCTATCCCCCTGATGGCGACGGACTGATGATTCCAGCTGGCATGATGTTGTCCTTGCAGTATCCCAACAGCCAACCGTTAGAATTAGGTGAAGGTCCGCCGCGACAAGAGGTGTTGATCCTGAGTCAGGATCTACGAGCGGCTCAAACAGGCATCCTAATTGCGCCTGCAGGAACTCAGGTTGTGGGTCGGTTTGAAATGGCGGAATCCGGCCAGAAATTTATAGTGCAGGCGATCTCGATTCAAGGCCAAAATCTTCCTATGGTGGCTGAATCAGAGGTCTTAGACGGCGATCGCCAAGTTTCAGGTAACCGGGTACTGCTTAATTCCGGTATCGGTGGAGCCGCCCTTGCAATCTTAAGCGGTTTTACAGGGATAGGACTGTTGGCTGGGGCTGCGGTTGCCGCCGGAACCACCTACGCGATCACGCCACAGACCGTGATTATTGAACCGAACCAGATCATTACGGTTCAAGTCAGGGAAGATTTACCCCTGCAAGAGGGAGGGTTCGCCGACTCTCCCATCGACTTGTCCTATTCCACAAAATAAGGAGATGGCGGCAATGCCATCTCCTTATCTATCGACCAATCTCTCAAAATCGTCGGCTCTTATCTTGATACAAGCAATTGACTTCCGAGCCGTCAGGGTTATCCAAGTCCCCCGTATATCCAAATGTGTTCAGTCGATTGCGGCACTGGCGCATCTCATCAGTGTTTAGCGATGTTTTCTGTTCTAACACTGCCCAGTTTGAACTTCGGATGACACAACCCCATGAGACCTTAGGTTGAGACGTAAAAGCCATCTTGGGATCTAAGGTCATAAATGTGCGAGTTTCGGTGACTAGCGCACTTGCGCCATAATTAGCGCAAATCTCGGGGTTGGGAGCCTGTTTGTCAAAATCAATCACCGAAGTTACACTCTCTGAGGTTGAGAAGTTGGAGTTGTTACTAAAGACGATGCCCAGGACAATGCCCAGAATAAAGATTCCGCCCACAATCGCCATCGTCAAAGGATTCAGATTAAA
>JAKSDM010000882.1 GCA_022360135.1 Pseudanabaenales cyanobacterium
AGCGGATTAAGGCCGCCGAAAAAGGAGATACCGAAGACCCCAACAAACTGGCCCCTAAACTCAAACGCTATGCCCGCAGTCTACCGCCTTTGACGGCTGGAATGAAGATCTCCAAAAAGGCTGCAGCTGCAGGGTTTGAGTGGGAGACGGTCGAAGGCGTCTGGGACAAGTTTGATGAAGAACTAAACGAACTGAGAGCCGCGATCGCCCACGAAGGCAAAGCAAATCAGCAAGCAGAACTTGGAGACCTACTGTTTGTCCTAATTAACATTGCCCGTTGGCACGACCTCGATCCTGTCGCAGCCCTCCAGGGAACCAACCGTCGATTCATTCAACGCTTCTCCCAAGTTGAAGAAGTTGCCGGACGTCCCCTAGCAGACTACAGCCTGGAAGAGTTGGAAGTCCTTTGGCGACAGGCGAAGGCGAAGTTGGCGGCGGGAGAGGGATGACAAGTTAGCCCCATCCCCCCATCCCCCCATTAACTATCAAAAACAGCCCGACGACAATCAGGCCGCCGCCTGAGAGGAAGGACCAGAAGCGATGATAGCTCCTGATCACTTTGCCGCCGCTGGTGAACTGGATCAGATCGATCCAGGGGGAAACGCCTCTGCGGAACCAGCCCAGAGCGCCGCCGTTGGCGCCCAACAGGTTTTTGACTTGCCGCATGCCGAACAGGAAATTGCCAATAGGACCGAAGCGGGAGGCGTAGCGGAGGAAGATCATGCCGTTGCGGCTCTGGAGCTTGAGGTCAGAGCTGAATCGATAGCCAGCGTCGCCGCGGCCAATTAATTGGCCTTCTAGTTTCACGGGCTGACCCCGTAGGGGACTGGCGTAGGGATCGGACATCAAGGTTAGAATGTCTGAGCGAGGAGCATAGCCAAAGTTGGGATACATGACCAGGGCCTTGATCAAAATGCCGACGCCCAACCCGATCAGAGTGAAAGGGATAAATCCCATTTTGATCGGCATCAGCAAGCCAATAATCAGGCCAACGACCAAGCCAATCCCTTCGGCGCTGTAGAGCAGCAAATCAAAGGCGAAGTTGCCATAGAGTCGCTTCTTGCTGAGTTTTTTGCCCTCGCCGACAACCCGACCCATATCAAATTCCATCTCTAGCCCCAGTTGTTCAGCATAGGTGCTGAGGGCTCGAATGCGCTTACCTGTTAGGGGATGGGTTGAGTTCAACTCCATCCACCAACCCCAGGGATTGAACAAATCCCATAGGAATACCCGACCTATTTTCTGGGGGTCGGCGGCTACGCGGTAAGCAGCGCCGGTAGAACTAGCGGCCTTAGCGTCGTAGACGCCCAATGCCCGAGTGCCTTCCATCAGACGGCTGGGCTCTTTGGCGCGCTTGCCCTCTTCTACAATCCCATAGGCAATCTTGACCAGC
>JAKSDM010000043.1 GCA_022360135.1 Pseudanabaenales cyanobacterium
AATATTAAACCAAAGGTTCTTGCTGAGTGGTGCAATGGATGCCCCCACCGCCCGCTGCAATCGGATCAATATTAATTTGCACAATCTCACGATGTGGGAACAGTTGGGCCAGGGTTTCTTTGGCCCGACGATCAGCGATGTCATCCCCAAATTCCGGGGCGATCACGGCGCCATTCACCTGATAGAAATTGATATACCCGGCGGCAAATTCATCGCTGGCATACCCCGGTCGGACACGGCTGGGCGCTTCGATGACCACGACTTCCAACGGCTGCCCATCCGCATCCGTAGCGGCGCGCAAAATTTCTAGATGTCGTGTGGTCACATCGTGATCAAAGGAAGCTGGATCGGGATCAAACCCGGCCACCACTACCCCTGGACGGGCAAAACGCGCATAAAAATCGGTGTGGCCATCGGTAATATCGTAACCGGCAATCCCCGGCAGCCAAATAATCTTCTTCAGCCCCAATAATGCTTTTAGTTCCGCCTCACAGTCCCCCTTACTTAACCCAGGATTGCGATTGTTATTCAGGATACAGCTTTCCGTGATGATGGCGGCGCCGCGACCATCCACTTCAATCCCTCCCCCTTCGAAGACCAGATGGGTATGGATCAACGGTGCCTGTGATTGTTGAGCCACAAATCGAGCCGCGCCAGCGTCGCGATCGTGCTTCTGTTTTCCCCCCCAACCATTGAAATTAAAATCAATGGCCGCCTTCTGACCCGTTTTGTTAATCACAAAAACAGGTCCCATATCCCGCATCCATAGATCGTCTATGGGACAAACGATTAACTCAACATCGGCGCCGCATTTTGCCTGCGCCGCCTCATAATCGGCTTGTCGCACTAGCATTTTGACCGGCTCATATCGGGCGATCGTCCGGGCAATGGCGGCTAGATTGTCTTGAGTCGCTGACAGATATTCGCGCCCCCAAATCTCCGCACTAGGCCCAAACGCCATCCAAGTACAAACATGGGGGGCTCCTTCATCGGGCATGAACCATACCGACTCTAAGGGGGTTGAAGAGGTTTGCCCCCCTGAGTTTCTGGTATTTGCTCTAGAACAACTAGCCAGACTCTTTCCCACCAGAATGGAACCTGAAGTAGTAGCCATTAACTGCAGAAATAATCGTCTACGCATTGGCGGCAAGCCTCCGTTGAGCGACTCCGCGTCTCGAAGAGATAAGGGACATACTAGAAAATAACCCCCCTATTCCCCATATCCCCCCATCTCCCCTATCCCCCCATCCCCCCATCCCCCGTTTTCTATTGGGATTTCATTTTTACGCTAATGCCTAAGGATAATCGCATACTTCATAAAGCTCAACATTCTGGCAAAACCCTCACCATCGCTAAACAGGGTAAGGGGTTGTAGCTGAGAGAAATAATCGGCGCCTAATCACAATAAATGACACAACAGAGACTTCCAATCAACTGAAATCCATCAGGTTCAGGACTTTCTTCGTGTAATTAATCTTGCTTGCCTACTTGGCTTTGG
>JAKSDM010001001.1 GCA_022360135.1 Pseudanabaenales cyanobacterium
GCCGCTGTTGAGGTGGGTTGTAGTTTGGCTATTTAGCTATGCGGATGTGGTGGAACTGGTAGACACGCACGTTTGAGGGGCGTGTGGCTTCGGCCTTGCGAGTTCGAGTCTCGCCATCCGCATTCTTCCCAAATACGCTCGCTCAGGTTGGATAGCGTCAAAGGTAACGATAGGGATGCTTGGCTAGTGGTTATGCACAGGCCAAGCAGAAGTATTATGATGTTTTTTGTGAAGATGAATTTTTGTGAAGGATTTTGACTTCGACCTTTAAACCATCATCAAGCACTGCATTCAAGCCCGCGTGGCATGCTCTAAAACCTCTTTGGCAGGGCGTCGAGGCGGTTGTCAAAGAATGACTCCCCCCCGTTCAACTCTCTCCTGTATGGCAGATACTATTGCTCGGGGATGGTTCCCCGACACGCCATCTACAACTTTTAACTCGCGATAGAGCAATTCTCGATTGGTTTGAATATATCCCAGTGAAGGTAGGGTGCAGGGTGTGGGGTGCAGAGTGTAGTCAATATAATTTGGCTCTCCAACCCCCAATCTCTTAGTTCAAATCTGTCTCTTGCCGCCGCTTCTGAGGATTTTCAGATGCACTAGAGTCGGGCGATTGCAGATAGGGAGAATGGGTTTCTTCCACCCAGATACGGGCGCGGATTGGCCCGTATCGCTCCCGGATGGCGCCCTCGACCTTCTCTCCAATCTGTCGGGCCTGATCCATAAAGTCTGGATGCAGAGCCAGATGCAATTCAATCCAGACTTGTCGCCCCACCATTCCCCGCGAGAGGATTCGGGTGCAGCGAGTGACGCCTTCTACTTGACAGGCAATTTCGGCGATCGCCTCTGGAGCGATCGCTGTGGGCTTCAACAGCATCGGCAATTGGGCATTGAGCACCCGCACAAGACTGCGAACAGCCAGGATGACCAGCGCGATCGCCAATATCGGATCTAGCCAATGGTAACCTCGCCGGATCCCCCAAAGACCTCCTAAGAGGGCAAAACTGAGCCAGGCGTCTTGGAGAATGTGGCGGGTGTTTAACTGCAGGGCCAGACTCAATAAACGTCTGGCTTGGTAGCCCGAAAATAGAGCAACGGTTAGGGTAATGATCACCATCGCCAAAATGAGTTGAATCACCTGCAGTTCGATATCCACTGGAAAGGGGCCGACTTCGCCCTGAACAGAGGCTTCCATCTGTTGAACGGCAAGTAATAGCAAGCTGACTCCCCCAAAACCCAGAGAAGCAATCAAAATCAGCGTTCCCACCACCTCTGCTCGACCATGGCCCCAAATTTCTCTGCCGAGAGTGCGTTGGGGAGAACTCACTGCAACCAGACTAAGCACAGTGCTGAAGCTATCAATTAGAGTATGTAACGATGCCGCCAGTAGGCTGAGGGAATAGCTTGCCCAACCAGAAACTACCTCCACTGCTAGAACTAACAGTGTGGTCCAGAGTGTAGCGATGAGCAGTCGATAACTGGCTCGACGTTGACGTCCTCCCTCAGTCATAGCCCAAAGGCTAGCATGGAAATTAGAGCGGCGGCTGAGAGAGATAACCTAGCTTAGTTAACTAAGCTGGAAGAGTCTAGCTGGTCAAGGAATCAGAAGTCAGAAATCAGGAGCGATAAGCATAGAGCTACAGACAATATCCTTAGTAAGCACCTTAAGTAAGGTAAGCACCTTAAGTAAGCAAGAACCCGAATCAAATAAGAAGTCTGCAGGGCGGCGCTCTTTATAGTTTTTGTAGCGTATTTTGAGTTCCCCGCTGAAAATGAAAGCCCGAAGAGTATTTAAAGATCAGAAAGGACGCCGACGACTGGCCGTGTTTCGTCTCGGCGTCCTTCCTGGTTCGCTCCTCACACACAAGTATTAGTATAGGCTAAGACCCTAATCTTGTCACGCCTTCTACAATAGTTTGAGCATATTTGAGCATGTATTTTATATAAGTAAAATATATAAATTTATTTATCTCATGTCAGGCTACAGGTGAATGGGGGACGCTGCCTCTAATCCTCTTTTTAAGAACATTTGCAACATAATCTGGGTGACGCGGATTAAGCCCAAACGGGCCTGAATAAGGGCTGGTGTTAGGTTTCTTGCTTCGCCCCATAATGGACAGTTGCGGTGAAACCCTTGGAAGGCTTTACTCAAGTTGTGAGCCTGAACCAGAAAAGGCTGGTGATTGAGTCTTTGTTGACAGTGAGCCCAAACATCGATCGACTCGACCAGTTGGTGAATGAGTTGGCGTTCACCCTGTTCTGTCAGGCAAAGTTTTCCAGCCATGTCTAACCAGGGCAGGGGGTAAGGCTGGATAATCCGCCAGTGGGAGAGCGAGGCTTCTGGTTCCGGATTTTGTAGGGTAATGAGATTTTCCCGATGAGCCAAACTTAGCAACGAACAACAACGGGCATGAGTATGCTGAATTGAGAATAGTGAACTGGATCCAGAAATATCCCCCGGCTGACCAGCTGAATTTTGTCTAGTCCCTGAAAGGGGGGGGCGATCGCGTCTCTGGTTCACTACCTCAATCGCTTGGGGAAGAGTGTCGTTGAGTAATTGGAGCCAATGTCCTATCCCCTTGTCCGACAAGTTCAGATAAAGCCATCCCGGCGGTGACGCTTGGATCTTAAAGTTTGCCCAAACACCGTCCAACAAGCTTAAATTCGGTTGGTTGATTTGAGGACCATTAGCTGCTACGGAGGCTGAAAGTGTGTTTGCCAGCGTCTTCGCAATGTTGAAGGCGGGTTGACCACAAACTTTCGCTAACTTAAGTGAAACCGCTGAGATGTAAAGAACTTGACTTGTTTCATTGAATTTACCTAAGGGAATCTTCTTTAATGATAGAAACTTAAGC
>JAKSDM010000434.1 GCA_022360135.1 Pseudanabaenales cyanobacterium
CTCTATGGGATTACCCAATCCATATTCCTTGACTCGGCGAAAAACTTCTTGACTACTTGGGATTTGACCAGTGCATTGATTAAAGCCTTTGTGTTTGGCGTCCTGATTGCGATTATCGGCGCTAGTTGGGGGCTGACCACCACCGGCGGAGCGAAAGGGGTTGGCCAGTCTACCACAACCGCTGTTGTCACTGCTCTGATGACGATTTTTATCAGCAATTTCTTTCTCTCCTGGCTGATGTTCCAGGGAACCGGCAACGCCAGTCTCGGTGTCTAAAGGCAAGGTAGGTTATAGGTTATAGGCCAGGAATTCAAAACTTTTATCCTTAGTACTTACTCGTTGTCCATTCCCTGTCTCCTTTCTTCTGTCCCCTGTTCCTTGTCCTCTATCCCCTACTCCCTAACCCCTTAAAATAGATAAGAAGACCCTTTTGATCGCCTTGACCGTGACTTCGACTTCACCTTCAGCTGAGAAGACTGTTCAGTTAGCTCCGAGCTACAATCTCCCGATCGCCTTGATAATTCTGGCCTTGCCTTGTTGGCTACTGCAACCCTGGTGCAGTTTTGCGATCGCCGCCTTTGGCCTGTTCTTAATGATTCAAACCCTGACCCTGCGATTTGAGTTTACCGAAACTGATTTTGATCTGTATCGGGGCGATCGTCTGATTCGACGCTTCCCATATCAGGATTGGCAAAATTGGAAAATCTTTTGGTCTCCTTTACCCATTCTTTTTTACTTTAAGGAAGTCAGGAGTATCCATTTCATGCCGATTGTTTTTGATCCCAACATGCTGCAGATATGCTTAGAGAAACACTGCGCCCATCTTCTGGTAGAGCAGGAATCATCGAGATAGTTCTGAGTGTTGAGTTTCGAGTGAATTGATTTACCCAGCGCCGAAGACTCGGCATTCAATTTTGCCAGCCTGAGTCAAGTCTTTATAGTTATTCATATGAGTTCAGACGATTTTTCGAGTGTGGAGTCCTCTGTCAAGCCTACGGTTGACGTGGCTAACTCCGCCATTGAATCTGCCGCTGCGGCCAAAACTACGGCAGTCAGTGAGTTGGAATCCCGAATCGCCAGCCTACAAAAGCAAGAAAAGGATTTGAAACAGCGGGTTGAAGATTTACAGGCTTCCTATAGTCGCTCATTGCAGGATCAGACCCAAACCGTTCAAGCTGATTTAGGGCGTCTAATCAAACAGGGATTGCTTGAACTAGAACGTCGCAAGCAAGCGCTGCAAACGGATTTGGAACAGCTCGAACGCCGTCAGGAGCGGATACGGGCTGAAATGCGGACTAGTTTTGCTGGCGTATCTCAAGACCTGGCCATTCGGGTTCAAGGGTTCAAAGATTATTTGGTCGGTAGTTTGCAGGACCTGGCCAGTGCGGCGGAACAGCTTGAGCTGACGTCTCCTGAGGCCGATCGCCCGCCTGCTAGAGCGGCTGAGGCGATCGCGGCGTCAGCTGACCAAGCTGCGCCTGCACCCGCCTTCGCCGCCCAGCGTTTCCAAGAGCAAACCGAAAGGATTCGGAGTTTGCTTGATCAGTATCGGCTTCGACCTGACTATTACGGTCCTGTTTGGCAATTGCGTCGGACCTTTGAGCCGGTTCATGCGGAAAAAATCTCAAATTGGTTTTTCACCCAGGGGGGGCGGGGAGCGGTCAAGAGCATGGGCAGTCGCTTACAGAATGTATTGATCGCCTCTACTGGCATATCGGTGTTGCGAACCCTGTATGGCGATCGCCTCAGAACTCTGATTTTGGCGAATACCCCTGAACGTTTGGGGGAATGGCGCAGAGGATTGCAGGACTGCTTAGGGATTTCCCGCCTTGACTTTGGCTCTGATCGCGGCTTAGTTCTGTTTGAAGCCCCCGAACCATTAGCACAACGCGCTGATCGTCTGCTCGACAGGGAACAACTTCCCTTCATCATCATTGACGAATCGGAAGACAAGATCAATCTTTCTCTGCTTCAATTTCCCTTGTGGTTAGCCTTTGCTCCAGACCCAATGAATCCACCGGCAGATTATGATTATTACTAACTTTCCCATATCCATCTAAACTGATACTGTTGATGCTTTCAGGAGAGTAAGGGAGTGTTCTGGGTGGCGATCATCGGCCTGCTGTTGATGGCTTACATGCTGGGATCAATCCCAACGGGTTATTGGTTGGCTAAATTCTTGAAGGGGATTGATATTCGCCAGCATGGTTCTGGCAGCACAGGAGCAACAAATGTCCTCAGAGTCGTCGGCAAAAAAGCGGCCTTA
>JAKSDM010001012.1 GCA_022360135.1 Pseudanabaenales cyanobacterium
CCTATTCCATGGCGTTCAAAAACGATCGCAGAGTAGCTGCCCTTTTCCTCATGCCCGACGAAATGAAAGGGCGAAATATTCCCTCCCACTGGCAGAGCTACATCAATGTCAAAGACTTAGAAGCAACCGTGCAGAAGTGGAAAACTCATGGCGGCGCTGTGCTGGATCACCCCTTTGATGTCATGGAAGCGGGTCGCATGGCTGTCGTCAAAGACCCGACAGGGGCTGTTGTCAGTCTCTGGCAAGCAAACAATCATATCGGCGCTGACCTTGTTAATGAAGTAAACACCTTTTGCTGGGCTGAGTTGCAAACACGTGGTTCAGACAAGGCCGCACAATTTTATCAGGCAGTCTTCGACTGGGAAATCGAAATTGAAGATAAGCCGCCTCACTACGTCACTTGCAAAGTCAAGGGCCACTACAACTGCGGCATATTTGACATGGATAAAGTGAATCTTCCTGCAGATGTTCCGACTCATTGGGCGGTATATTTCAATATTGAAAATCTCGATACTTCGCTCGCACTCGTCAAGAGTCTAGGTGGAAAAGCCTTAATAGAACCTATTGTGATCGATCCTGGCCGTTTCGCCACAATTGCCGATCCTCAAGGAGCCGTTCTCACGATTATGGAGCTGAAAGAAGTCGACGATTAGGTTGAAGAGGCCAACTCTCCTGCTCCCTTCATTTTTCAAATCGTTTACTTATCCAACTCAATCTCATCACCCCCACAAACTTGAGCGATGAGTGTATAGTGACGGGGGCTGGTGTGGGTTAGGTCAGGTCGGGTAAAACCCGCATCAACCATTGCCTGTTCGATATCAAGGGTAAAATAGTCGTCTAAAAAAGGTTCCGTGCTTTTGAGCAGAGTCAAGATGTAGGGAGGCATTTTGACATACCCTTCAGCCCTGGGGTTGGAATCCATCATTGCGAAATAACCGCCAGGGCGCAAGACTCGTCGAGCTTCGCGCAGGATCTTCAGGGTGGCTGTGCGAGGCAGTTCATGAAACAGCAGGAAGGCTGACACCAGATCGAAAGTGTTATCCGGCAGGCCAGTGGATTCAGCTGCGGTATGCATCCAGCGGATTGGATGGGGAGATGGGGAATTGTCTAACTCAGGCGATCGCTGTTGGCAGCGATATTGGGCGATCGCCAAGAAATAAGGTGATAAATCTACCCCCGTAATCTGCGCCTGGGGGTAGGCCGTTTGCAGGGTAAAGGTGCTGATACCGACACTACAGCCAATGTCCAGAATATCCCGAGGGGCGGCTGAGAGCTGAGAATTGAGGGCATCCAGATAATTGCGCCGCAGTTTCATTGTGCCTGCGGCGCCGACCTCGGGCCATAGTTGAGCATGAACCGCTTTGGCGGCAACTTCCACTTCCGTGGCGGCTTCCCAGCTTAAGTTTCCCTGCTCGTAAGCGTGAAACGGCTGTAAGTAGTAGTCAGGATAGATCAGATCAGGGTTTTGTATCTGTTCCAATTCCCTTTCCCAAGCTGGATCGAAGTCCAATTCTCCACCCCGAGAGCGGAGATCTTGAGCGTCTCTTCGCCAGTCAACGCCGACAGCCTCCGCCCGCTTGATCATCATTGAGCGGGCTTGGCGCTTGGCAAAGTTAGCCAGCGGTTTGATCGCCAAAATGCCATTAACCAGGCGGGAGACTGGGCCAAGGGAGGTGTCTCGTGCAACTGTCATTGTCCAAAACCTTGCTATTCAGGTTGCCTAAAAAGATTAGGTCATCGGCGCATTCAACACAAGTTGGAATATAGCAATTCTCGCTTGGGTTGAATATATCTCAGTGAAGGCAGAGTAGAGGGTGCAGGGTATAGAGCGTAGATCGCTAAGCTGCATAATCGAACAGAGTGTTCAGATAAATGCGAGAGGTGTTGCGATCGCTCTGGCCATTTTGGAGCAGAAATAGGGATAGGGCGGCGCAGAATACTCGATCCTGGTCCCACGTCGGGTGGGTTTCTAAAAAGCGCTTGAGGGACTCATGGAGTTCTTCAGGAATCTCAGCCAGGATGCTTATGGTAGTTGCGTTCATCGGGAACCTCACACGTTGGATTGTTTACGGCTTGCAGAAATCGTCAGTCTTAACCCTGCGGAAGAGCACCCAAAAGCAGCGCCTCTGAGTTGCTTGAGCCCTATGTCCCAAGTGTTCTAGGAGACATTGGCGCTGGTTCAAATCAGAGCGCTTTCATCAGCAGGTCGAATCATTGTGGGTCAAGGAGATTGGGTTGTCAATATTGCGCTGTATTGCAATTTACTTAAGGCAAACTCAAGCTTTACGAGGGAATAAGGGTTTGGGTTCCCATTTCGTTACATAACTTTACTCGTGAGGCGATTCTTTAAAGTTGGCTGACCCTATCCGAAAAATCCCAAGAAATTGGGAAAGCCCTCATATTGTCGTTTTATCTTGTGGAAAACTCTGGTGAATTTGTGGAAAAAGCTGACTGGGCCTGGGGAAAACCTGTGGATAAGCTGGGGAAAACCGGAGCCAAAGATAAGAAATGTAAAGCGCCGAGAAAATCAACAGTTGACAAATTTTGCGCCTTAGAAGGCGATGAGTCAGTACTTATCTCTTGAGCCTCATGCTTAATTGGGGCGGCCAGAATCCTTTCTCTTCATTCAAAGAGCTAATGCGCAGTCGGAAGTGTGGAATGTCGGTTGGCGCTTTTTCAATTGTCAAGGTTGTCTCTGGCGCTTTTTTCTTCAACGATTTGTAAAATTTTTCAGTTTACTCAAACAGCTCTTTGTTGAGCTTTTCGCCAGTTTTCCGGCAAAAATTGGTCATGATTGTGACAGAGGGTAATTTAGCAGTTAATTTGAGCAGTTCCACGGCTAATTTCTTCAGAATCCGTCTATATCCTTTCACCTGTTCTCCAAAGACCTGCCTTTTAGCCTTGCCTACTCTTAGCTAGTTCAAATATACTATAAATGATTTGGGGTGGAATTTTTGTTACAACTAAACGCTACATGTAGTCATTCGACTTCCTTAAAAACTAGATATAGTGGATTATCTTTTTGTTTATTATCTAGCGACTGTCTTATGCCCAACTGGAAGCTCTCAACCGAATTCACCTTTGACGCTGCTCACGCCATCCGCGACTACGACGGCCCCTGTGGGCGCATGCACGGTCACACCTATCGAGTCCGCATCGAAGCCGCCTCCAGTCAGCTCCATCCTTCCCAATACTGCCCCCATCCTGTCATGGTCGCCGATTTTCGCACCCTACGCTGGGCTAAGCGCGACATGCTCAAGGGAGGACTCGACCACTGCATCCTTAACGAAGTATTGCCCGAGGGTTACGAGACCACTGCTGAGATGATTGCCAAGTACATCTACGAGAAAACCAAGAAGGAGACGCCCAAGGGCGTTAAGCTAAGGGTTTGTGTTTCCGAGACGCCAAATTCTTGGGTCGAATATGAGGACGATTGAGAACTCAAATGACCTATCTAACTCCGATCGCTCCGATGGCTAAGCTGCCCCCCGAGCTGTCTCAAAGCCTGCCTATTGTCGAGACATTTCACTCCATTCAGGGAGAAGGGGCTTGGACAGGGACGAACGCCTTCTTCATTCGGCTGGCAGGGTGTGATGTCGGTTGTCCCTGGTGTGACACCAAACATTCCTGGAACCCAAAGCGCCATCCTCAGAGGAATCTGGGAGATCTTGTCGCTGCTGCTAAAGCGGCTAACCCTCATATCGTAGTCATCACTGGCGGCGAACCCCTCATGCACGATCTGTCTGCCCTTACCGAGCAGCTAAAGGCTGCTGGCTTGCAAGTTCACCTCGAAACCTCTGGCTCCCATTCCTTCAGCGGCGCCTTTGACTGGATTACTTTCTCGCCCAAACGGTTTAAGCCGCCTCATTCCAGCATCTACTCCCAGGTCAGCGAACTCAAAGTGGTCATTGCCGATGAATCCGACTTAGAGTGGGCTGAGCAGCAAGCCGCCAAATTGTCCCCAAGCGTGGTTAAGCTGCTCCAGCCTGAGTGGGGGACGCCTAGCAGTCGCGCCATAGTGTTCAGCTACGTCTTGAAACATTCGGAGTGGCGCATTAGCCTGCAAACTCATAAATTCTTAGGGGTCCAATAGTCATGTTTCAACCTAGAAGCCATCATTCTTCTATCCGGAGGGCTGAATTCCGCCATGGCGGCAGCGCTATGAGCAAGAGTTGGAAGCAGCCCAAAAGATATCGGCTGCCGACTTCGGGACAAAGCTCTAATTGACGCCGGATGATCCGTCCGACAACGTTGGCAGGCCGAAAATTGTATACTCAGGAGACCGAATGCCCGACCCCCGTGTCCTAATCATCACATCCTGCACTGGAGAGAAGCGCTTCAAGCCAGATAATCCGCTTACCCTCGACGACTTCCGAAACCCGACTTGGCTTAGCGAGCGGGAGGCGGAACTGGCTGAATTTGCCTGTCCAGCGGGTGAACTCTACACTGGCATGCAGCACCTGCGGCTAATGGAGGGCGGCCGGGTTCTGCGGGACGCCTTGGGGTCAGATGTTTTGGCGGTAGAGATTCTCTCTGCTGGATATGGGTTGATCGGCGAGCACCAGAAGATTGTCCCCTACGAAGTTACCTTCAACGGCATGAAGGGGCATGAGATAGACGAGTGGGCGCAGCGTCTTGATGTCCACACTGCCATTGAGCAAAGGCTGAAACTAGCCGACCTGGTCTTTTTCTTGCTGGGGGATAACTATTTGCGATCGCTCCAACTCCCTATCCAAACTCGACCAGACCAAACGCTAGTCTTTCTGGCCTCTCGGAGCTCAGCTAAAAAGATACCGCAGCTGGCGGCTCAAACCTTTGTAATGCCCCTCTCCAATTCTGATGCAAAGCGCTATCGATATGGTTTAGTGGGGCTCAAGGGATTTCTCTTTAAGCAATTTGCGAAAGCGGTTGTCGCCGAACCCAAGCTCTTGAACAAGGTCCAGATTAATCCTGCGGTATTTCAGCAGGTCATCGATGGAGAAGTTGAGCAGCCTCCTGAGCAACTAGTGTTACAGTCTCTTCTGGCGCAGGGGCCTACGATCGCCAAACCGCTTACGATCGCTAAGCAGTCAGCCAGTCGCTCGGGGAAGGGCGATTTTCTGCCTATTCCTAACTTACCGCCTGCCGCCAATACCCACTTGGGTATGCAGTACTTTATCCCAGAGTGGGATGACCACGTTGATCCTGGATACGATTTCTGCAATGACCGACTTACCCCCAACCGTGATCCTCACGCAGATGAAGTCTACGCCCACCAAATTTACGACACCCCAAACTACGATGGCGTCTTGGTGTCGAAGGTAGTTGTAGACAGCAGCAAGAAAAAACGGGCAAGGGTCGAGGCGGTCGGCATCCATCAGTTCATCCGATTTCAGGGTAAGGTCATGGGGGATTGTGGCGCGTTTGGCTATGTCAAAGCCGCAGAACCACCCTATAGCACCCCCGAAATCCTGGACTATTACGAAGCGCTAGGCTTTAACTACGGAGTCAGTATTGACCATCTGATTGTTGGCCCATTCGCCGTACCGGGCATTCGTGAAAAGCGATACGAGCTGACCATTAAGAATGCTCGCGAGTTTTTTGAAAAGCACCAGGTCGGCGGGTACACCTTTAGACCCATCGGAGTCGCCCAAGGTTGGAGCCCTGAAACCTATGCAGAGGCTGTTAAGGAGAATATCCGGGTTGGTTATGACTATATTGCCTTGGGCGGACTAGCCCGAGCCCAGAGCAGAGAAATTATCGAAATTCTGCAAGAAATTCGCCCCCATCTAACCCCAAAGACTCGGCTCCACCTGTTCGGGGTAGCCCGCATTAATGCCATTCCGATACTCCGACATCTAGGGGTAACCAGCTTTGACTCAGCCAGCCCTCTCCGTCGGGCCTGGCTAGGTTCTGGGGCCAATTACCACACCTCATCCAGCAAGATGTACACTGCTGTGCGCATTCCCCCGGTAGATGGCCATGGAGTGCGAGTAAAGCGGTTGATTGAAGCTGGCGTCGCTAATCGAGACACCTTGAAAACGCTGGAACAAAGAGCACTCAGAGCCCTCCGGGAATTCGATCAAGGAGAGCTAGGAGTCGAAGAGACTTTAGACGCTTTACTCGCCTATGATCAGCTGCTCGAACTTCCCCGTGACGGCAAGGCAGATCCAGCTGAGCAAGCAAAACGCCGAGTTAAACATGAGCGCATGTACCGAGAACTGCTGGAGGCTATGCCCTGGAAGCAATGTGACTGTGTGATTTGCAAAGAGATCGGGGTTGAGGTGATTATTTTTCGGAAGAATGATCGCAACCGTAGACGAGGGTTCCATAACACTCGGGCGTTTTACACACGCTTTCAGGCGTTGTTGGAGAAGCTCAAGCAGGGCTGGAAACCTTCAACAAGCTGAAAGAGAAAAACCTATAGGTTAATATCACCACAGGTTGCAATCGCTACACCCCACCCTGTCTTAGCAGGGCTGATCGCAAAAACTAGTGTTAATCCGATACCGGCTCTCCCCTGGTGCCTCTCTGTAGAGTTTCCCGAATCTGCCTTTGCCACAAATAGAATGGGCTGACCAAACTCGAAAGATAGAGCGCCATCTCACAAGCAGTGACCACATCAGTTACTACAAACAGGCGATATTTGAACAGATGGTTAATAATTTTGCGGATGTCATTGAGCATGTAAACAAACAGCATGATTGGGCGTTGCCATGCTGAAAAACTGAGCATCCGGGTGCGGTGGCGGCTCAGCCCAATTCCTCGACAGAGGCTAAGCAAATAATCGCGCTTCAGGCGCTTACCTGGAATGCAATGATATAGCCGCATACTGGGGTTGTACCAAACCTCCCAGCCCGCCCCTTGAATGTGTAGAACTGCTTCAAGATCCTCGCCAGTTAACATGCTTTTTCCGGTTCGACCACTGAGAACTCCATTTTCTGGAACGTTGTCTAACCATGCTTGTCTCCGCACCACCATACCGGCGCCAGGGGGTAGGACCTTTTTGCGGGGATGGTAGCAATGGGCTGTAGAACCCCGTTCAGTCAGTGCTAGGAGAGGAGCAATTCGGTCAAAATTTTCTGGGGGATTGATTTCAAAATCGCCGCGAATACGGCTACCGTAAACTCCGACTTCTGGATGGGCTTGACCGAATTCATAAGCAGCTAAGACCCAGATCATAGAAGGTAAATTATCATCATCAAGGAAACCAATTAAGGGACTCCTCGCCAATTGAACCGCTCTATGGCGAGCAAATCCTGCTCCCTGTTTGGGTTCAAAATCGTAACGCAACTTGCAGTGCGATGGCCACTTTTGCTGGAAGTCTTGCACCACCTGGGCAACGCCGTCAGTGCTGTTATTATCGATAACCAACACTTCCCAAGCAATGTCTTCTGTGTTGAGTTGCCATCGTAAACATTCCAACACCCCTGGCAGCCGGTCCTCTCCGTTGAAGGTGCAAATGGCGACTGTAAAATCCAGATTTACCTTGTCTGGAAAGACAGTGCTAAACATTTGTCGCATGCCAACCAAACGATAGACATCTGATTGATTCAGTGAGTGCTCAGCGCTCCCTAAAAAGTGACTTGCTTCAGTCTGGTTTGTCATTGATTCGTAACGCCACAACAAGTCAACGCCAAAATTAGGACTTTTCAGTCCGTCTCTAGAATGTCGGTACAGTATTTCAAGCAACCGGACTGCTTATAAGACTGTTCAACCAAACGATCAGTAAGGGCAGCAGAACCCCATGGCTGTACCGATGTTCTAGAGTGTTTCTGCAAGTTAAATGAGTTTCTATCTGTTAGGGTTCCCAGAACTTAGAGTTGGGGAACAGATATCCCGGGTCATCTGCGGGGAAAAAAGGCAGAGCTACTGTTCTGCGATTGCGAGTCTGGCAAGAGATTCTGAGCCGATATCCCTTCAGTTTGATTGCCAAAGCGCCAGAGAACGGCCGCCGCCTCTGCACGAGTCACCGCTTTGTCAGGTTGGAACAGTGTAGTGTAGCCAAAGGCGCGACGAATATTGGCAAACTCGCCATTCTGAAAATCCGCCAGTACGGCCTGTAGGGCTCGGGGATCAATCTTAGCGGCATCCTGGAATCCCCAGGTTTGCTCCACAGCGTCAATGCTGGCGATCGGTAAACCTCGGCGAGTATCTAGGGGTGTTTTCCAGAGAATCAGATCCGCTCGGTTGAGGGGAGCATCCGGCCGAAAAGATACCGTTGTTGTGCTGCCTGAAAGGGGACTGGGAATGATTCCGGCTTCTGCCAATCCCTGAATTTCTGGGAAATCTGGGTCAGAGGTAGAAACATCCTGAAAGGCTGGCTGCGCAGTCGAAACAGCTAAGCGAATTTGTTCAGCCGGATTATCTTGATGAAAAGCATTATTGACGCTGGCTAACCAGCGGGCGTATTCACGGCGAGTAATGGCTTGATTGGGTTGAAATACCCTAGTCTGATCCGCTTGAGCTTCCGCTCCATTGTCTGATTCGACGACAGATGCTGGGGAGAGTAGCTCCAGGGTCGCCAGATCTTCTATATAAGCAATCAGTTCTGCAGGTGCTTGAGATAAGTCTGAAAAACTTAGCGTCTCCGTGGACGTCTCTTCACTTGCAGCCGTTGTCCCAGGAGCGGCGGACAAATCTGAGGGCTGTACAGGACCAATAAATTCTGGGTTATCCGATTGGCTGTCCGGAGCAGCAGCAGTATTCTCAGCTACCGGTTTGGGGTCAAATTGTTCTGGGGTTGAGTCAGGGGATTGGGACGCTGTTTGACCGTCAGCAGTATTGTTCAGTGTCGTTTCTTCAGCATTACCAAATGGCGGATTATTCGCTAACTGGGGGTCTGCTTTCAGAGCCCCCTCTCCACATCCCATAGTAGATATCCCCAGGCCAAAGAGCAACGGAATCAAACTGGAGGTGGGTTGTCTGAAGCGCACGATTGAACCTATAAATTCATTAGATAAAAGTTCTATTTCTCTAAGCTAGCTCAGTTTAGTCAACTTGTAATGGGCGCTTCTTTTTGAGCGATCAATCAAACGGGCTAAACTGCTTCCA
>JAKSDM010001518.1 GCA_022360135.1 Pseudanabaenales cyanobacterium
ACTAGATTGGCAACCTCGGGTTGGTCGTTGAGGTCGATTTCTGCCCCCTCTGAAGTGACGCGATGACGAGCGTGAACATATTCGGGGGCGCTCCGAGCCCCATTGGTAGCGGAGATCAGTAAACTAGAGGACAGCGTATTACTGTTGCGAGGCACCGTAAAGGTCAAGGGTTCACCCTGGTATTCAGCCGGTTCCACTATGAGGGCCATAGGGATTCCAAATTCACCAAGTGTTTTCGATCCTATCAAAGCGATTAGGCGCTGACTTCACCCCTAGAGGGTACTTTTGGCGTTGCTGAATGACAGGATGATTCCGCTTATTTCTGAATGCAATCTTCAACCTTTCAGCTGACAATTCATCCTCAGAATCTGCAACTCCGTTGCTCAGAGTTAATCACCAAAACGCCTAAGAGAACTGGGAGATATAGCAATCCTAGATGATTTGTAAATACAAAAGGCTTTTTAGAGTCTTGTAATTCCTATTTGAAAATGATCCCCGTTTCATAGGATTTACGACTGATTTACGACTGATTTAGGACTGCTATAGTCCTCTTAAACTTTTGTTTGCAAATCAGCTCTTATACAGCTACTATAAGATATTTTTTTGTGATCTTCTGTTTGTAGAAAAGTGACAATGGGAATGACAAAATTAAGCTCAATCTACAGTGGAAAATTCAAACATTTACTCTCTTGTAGCGCCGTACTGATAGGCGTGCTATTCGCCCTACCTACGCCAGCCATCGATTTTGAGTTACCCAGTGATGAGGATGACCCAGTTCGACTATGGGTCAATGTAACTCTAGAGGCCATCAGTAAGACCGATCTTGGTCCTACTTCCGTGTCCCGCGCCCTTGGCATGGTGAGCACCAGCATGTTTGACGCCTGGGCCGTCTACGACCCTATAGCAATTGGCACTCAACTTGGCGACACGCTTCAGGTTAATGCCAGGTATATTACCTCAAAAGATAAAAGGCAAGCCATTAGCTTTGCAGCTTACACGACATTGGCCGAGCTTTTTCCGTCCGAGGTCGAAACGTTCGATGATTTGATGGCTGATTTGGGTTACGTCTACACCGATACAACTGACACCAATACAGCAGCGGGCGTTGGAAATGTAGCGGCAAACGCATTACTGGAGTTCCGTCGCCAAGATAATTCGAATCAGCTCAATGATTACGCTGATACGACTGGGTATAAACCGGTTAACTCTTGGGATAACGTGGTTGACCCTAACCGTTGGCAACCTCTGAGTGTAGACAACGGAAAGACTGTTCAAGAGTTCCTAACCCCTCATTGGGGTAAGGTGATTCCCTTCGCCTTGGCGTCCGGAGATGTATATTTACCTCCTGCCCCAGCGCTATTCGGGACTTGGAAATATGTTCTTCAATCGCTGAACGTCATTAAGTTCAGCGCCGAACTCACAGATGAGCAAAAAGTGATCGCTGAGTACTGGGCGGATGGTCCAGAAACTATACTCCCACCGGGGCATTGGCAGCTTTTTGGCCTGTTTGTTTCAGATAGAAATAAACTTTCTATAGATGAGAATGTTCAGCTCTTTTTTGCCCTGGGAAACGCTGTCTTTGATGCCAGTATTGCTGCCTGGGACGCTAAAGTATTCTACGATTACGTTCGCCCAATCACGTCTGTTCGATATCTATCCGAGAATGGGCTATTGCCAGTAAAACACCCCTATGTCCGGATCAATCGAAGGACGGGGGCGACAGAAATCTTTGCTTGGGGAGGCCCTGATCAAGGCTCACAATGGATCCCAGGGACAGAGTGGCTACCTTATCAGGCTATCACCTTTGCCACTCCTCCCTTTGCTGAATATGTGTCAGGACACAGCACCTTCAGTGCGGCCGCCGCTGAGATTCTATATCAGTTTACGGGAAGTGATTATTTTGGCGCTTGTCATACCCAACCGGCCAATAGCTCTATCTTTGAAAGCAATACCCCGGCAGAAGAGGTCAAACTTTGCTGGGATACCTTTACAGCGGCGGCTGACGAGGCTGGAATTTCTCGCCTCTACGGGGGTATTCACTTTACTGACGGGGATATCAACGGCAGGACTCTAGGACGAACAGTGGGTCGTAATGTCTGGGAAAGGACACAATACTTTATCAACGGGGGCTAAGCGGATACTCATAAAGGATTCGCAATTAAATAAAATCCCATTTTTTAAGAATATCCGCCATAAGGGCGAACGGCCGTGCCCCCTTATGGCGGTATGTTATTTTTCGGCATGTCCCTAAATTATCCTGGCTTAGACAAACTTATCCATACCTTTGTCAGATTGCCATCAACTTCATTTGCAGCGCTATAGTTAGGGGCGTTTCGGGCACGGGACGGGGTAGAGACTGAGAGAGAATCTAAATAGTAGCTATTCCATGGGTCAGCGGCGCCTGCTGAAAAATGTTGGTCAGGGTTTGGGCGAGACCTAATCGCCGAGGTTCTAGCCGAAGCGGCAACTCTAACAGGTTGCCGCCGAATAGTCTTGGGTAGGATAGGTGGCGACTCCGCGGTTTGATTGGCGGTTTGATTGGCGTTTCCTGAGCGCTGGAGGGCGCCCCATCGAGACCGACAGCCCTTAGAAGTCATAACTGGGCCTTCGCCTGCTGGCGATTGCTGTCGAGAGATGGTCTCAAACGTAAGTGTTGGTTGCAGTCGTTTCACCCACTCAGTTGCGGCAAAGGGTTGAACCGTTTTTAGCTGAGG
>JAKSDM010000420.1 GCA_022360135.1 Pseudanabaenales cyanobacterium
ATCACCCGAAATATCGATATCCATCGTTTCCCCGGCTAAGCTGACGTCTTCGACAATTTCCTCTTCTTGCCAGGTATTGTCTAGGCCAGCAACCTCCCCTTCAAACAGATCAGCCAGACTGTTTAATTCCGCTGCCCCGACCTCCGGCCCCGCTTGATTGGGACGTGGGGAATCCGGACTTTCAACCGAATCTTGACCGGGGTTGGTCTGCCGCTCCAATGCCGCCTCGGAGGAGAATGCCAATGAGTCTAGATCAAGCATCGCGAGTTCCGTCTCTTCAACCGCTGGGTCTAACCAATCGGTTGATTCATGATCAGCTGAGTCACTCAGTAGTTCCGTGTCTCCAGATTCAAACAAATCAATCGGATCAGGCTTGACCAGCGGTTGCTCTAGAGCTTCCTCCAGCAAATCGTCTAGAGACCTATCAGCGGCTGCTTGATCTATGGGAGCTGATGAGGGCAATAGATCTTGCATGGCCGCAGGAACAGAAATCTCAGCGGCTTGACCCGCCAAAATCATCTCCTGCCCTTTTTTAATTTCCCGAATGATGATGGGCGCCAGTGTCCGGTAAGTATTTTCTTGATTTGAGACTGCGAGTCTAGCCGTATTGACCAAATCACACCATGCAGCTAAATCAAATTGCTCTCCAATTCGATATAAGTTCTGACAGAGGGTCAGTAAAGCCTGTCGAGTGGTTAGCTGGTCTGGCTGCTTAAAGCAATTCAAGATATCCCGTAAATGAGCCGGTACATCACTCCTGAAAACGAGTTGAAGGGCGCTTTCCTCGACCTGCCTCCCTCCCCCTGTTGCTGCGTCGACCGTTTTAGCAGCAGGGGCTTCAGGCGTGGCCGCTACATCCACTGCAGAGACGCTTCGCTGTTGAACGAGGTGATTCAAGTGATCATTGAGCTGATCAAAAACCGGCTCAACGTTCGTCATAATATCTTGCGCTTTATCTTCTGTTAGGCCAAACGGTCCTTGCAATTGATCCAGTAACTCTTGCAAGGTGTCAAAGACCCTCAAGAACATAGATTCAAGGGTTCGATCAGTCTGAATGGGGTCCTCTTTAAGAATTTTGAAGTAATCTTCCATGCGGTGGGCTGTCCGCTGAATGCTTTCGATCCCCAGCATGGCCGCTCCTCCCTTGACCGAATGGGCGGCGCGGAATAACTCATTGGCCATATCGGGGTCTTCAATCGTGGCCTGTAGATTCAGCAAACCCTGCTCAATCGTATTGAGGTGGTCTTTCGCCTCCTCAATGAAATAGCCCATGATTCGCTGTTGTTGTTCAGGCAGCATAGCGGCTTCCCTCTATATATTTGGTGACATTCCCCCGTTCTCACCTTGGGATATAGACTCCCAGTCAAGTGTAATTCAAGTTCTTAAGGTTCAAACAGTGTTCGAGCAACCAGGTGTGCAGTTTTTCGCTTCACTGACTCCAATGTAACGAATTTAACTCATAGATAGCCCTACCTTTCACTAGATTTAAGGGCTCAGAGATCGACTATTCATCATTCTTTTCCACCTTGAATCGTTCGACTGAGGTGAGCAAGTCTCGGGCCACACCGACTAGATTCTGAAGTGAGCCCGAAACTCGCTGAGCTTCTTGCGAGGTTTCTTGAGCAGTCAGTTCAACTGACTGCATGACTTGCGCCACGGCCCGAGAGGTTTCCGTCTGCTCTACCGTGTCTGCCGTGATCGAACGCACCAGAACATCAATCCGATTAGAAACTTGGATAATGTCTTCGAGCGATCGCTTCGCCTGTTCTGCCAGACGAGTTCCTTCAATCACCTGCTGAGTCCCCTCTTCCATGGCGGTCATCACACTACTCGTCTCACCTTGAATCTGAAGCACAATCTGTTCAATTTCCTTAGACGCCTTAGCCGCCCGGTCAGCCAACTGACGCACTTCATCGGCCACAATTGCAAAGCCCCGACCCGCTTCTCCAGCTCGGGCCGCTTCAATACTAGCGTTAAGGGCGAGCAGATTGGTGCGAGAGGCAATTTGGGAGATTAAAGCGACAATTTTGGAAATCTCCTGAGAAGATTCAGCCAGACGTTTAACCTTACGAGTCGTCTCCGCTACGGTCTCTCTAATTTCTAGGATGCCAGCCACGGTCCGCTCCACCGATTCTCCACCCCGCAGCGCCGTAGACGACGCC
>JAKSDM010001444.1 GCA_022360135.1 Pseudanabaenales cyanobacterium
GCTAACGGCCCCTGCCTCTGTGCAGCCGTATAGTTGTCGAATCGGCAGGCCAAATTTCAGCAGAAACTTATCGAAAATGTCTTTGGATAGGAAATTGCCGGCTGAAATGCATAATCTGAGACTTGACAGATCAACCTTGTCGTCAGCCGGGGTGGCGGCCAAAATACTGTTGATATAAGGAACGCTGGGAAGCACCGAGATCCGTTCTCGCTGAATCAGCTCTAAGATCTCGGCCCGACGGAAAACAAAGGGCGTCTCCACCAGGGCCCCATCTTTTACACAGGCTTCTAGGATAACCAGCGTCGCTCCTGAGTAGGCCGCCGCCAATAAGCATTCGCCGAAACCATAGGCGTGATACAACGGCACAATACACAAAATGTTGTCTGTCGCTGTAATGCCGAGGGTAGTTACACAGTTTTCAGCTTGATGGAAAACATTTTTCTGCGTTCTGCTAATCCGTTTGGGCCGACCTGTGGAGCCAGAGGTGTATTGATATAACACGTCACCTGCGAATCTGTTAGAGGGTGGAACCCGATCTGGGGGGGTGTCAATCAAGCTTTGAAAGGAAACATCTGCGGCTGCGTTCTCGCCCACAAAGACTAGCTTAATCGGCCGCTCCAATTGCTCCACAACCCGCCGACAAGTTTCAGCCCGAAATACATCGGTGATGATCACACTGACCTGACTGTCCTCAAAGTAATGCTTAAGTTCGTCCACTTTGAAGGCTGGATTGGCCAAAAGCGCGATCGCATTTAATCGAGCGATAGCAAAGAAACTAATGACAAATTCCGAGCCCTTGGGCAGAACCAGGGCGACGCAGTCTGATGGTTTAACCCCCAAGGATTGCAAACCTCCGCTCAGCCCCAAAACCCGAGTCTGTAGCTCCTGATAAGTTATTTTTGAGGAGCCGCAGATAATGGCGGGTTGATTAGGATGCTGGTCGACCGTTCTATTCAGCATTCGATTCAGCATAGGAGAACTCGCTTGATTTTGGATGTAAAATATTGGCCAAAACCGCTAATTTTTAAGCGGCGATGAGTTTATAGAAACTCATCCATAGACAATCCATAAAATAGATGCCTTTATCGTTCAGAGATGATGGCTTCGATTTCGATATCTAACTCAGATCGACAGATATCCGATTGCAGATAGATAATGTGATCTTCCTCAGTCGCGCCAATAATTTTGGCGAACAAGTCTTGAACCTGATCGGCGTCTTCTGCGCGCTTGATGTAAACCTTAAACATGCGATCGTGTTTGGCGGGATCCGGCATCAAGCCACTGTAGCTCTGACGCTCATAAACCAGACCCATGCGTTCAAACACCAAACTCATGTTGTCAAGCGTAGTATATAGCTGGTCCGTGATGTCCGACAGGGTGACTGATTCGTGACTCTTAATACTGGCTGTTCCAGAAAGGTAGCCAATGCGTTTACCTTTTCTGGAAAGGACGGTTCCTCGGGCAAAGCTGGGCGATCGCGGACCATATTGCTGGGGATACTTATAGGCTGAAATCTGCTCAGGGTTTTCGAGATGAGCGCCTCTACGCTTACCGGCGATAAAGTACATCACCAGCCTATTGTCATTAATACCAACCGCAGAAGCGGCGGGCAGTTCACCATCGAAGCCCTCGCCATAGAAAGCTTCAAATGCTAAAGAACGGGCTTTGCAGAATGATTTGTAATTTTCTAGCCTATCGGTTTCTTGGTTAATAAACGGGACGTAGTGCCAAACTCGATGTAAGTTCCAATCCTTAACCAACTCCAAAAAGTCTAAATAAACTTCATAGGTGATTTTCTCTAAGGGAAACTCGGCTTCTTTTGCGATCGCCCCGACTAAGTAATCCTCGGCTTCAATCAGATCAAACCCAAACTTCTGATATATCTGCCCAGGCTTAGAAAAAATGCACTCTCGATACGCTTCCCCCAGTACTGGGATTTTGACCTGGAGCTCAATACCGTTCTCACCTGAGAAGCAAGCTGTCTGATTTTGTCCAAATAGGACCTCAAATCTTCGGGAATCAAGCCCTGCCTCAAAAGGTTGGGCTTCGCTTGTGCAGTTTAACAACTGAATTGTCATAGTGCTCTCTCACGCTATCAGCATCAAGTGTTTCATTAACCTAGAATGGCCGCAGGGTTGATCTTGCTGACCGCTCGATACTAGAGTTATCGCCAAAAGGTTGGATCTCAAACCAGGTTGAGATGACAGAGTGGTTAGCCCCTAATCCAAAATTGACTTTGAGAGAATTAACCTGCCATTAGCAGCAGTTTTTATACAATGGATCATCTATAAAATTGATACAGCCATCCGACAATGACCGATGAATTCGCTGCCGATGTTTTACAAATACTTCATTAGAGCGCCAGGCAAGTTCAAAATTCGGTGTACTTACTTAAAATCGGGGACTTATCGCCATTCTCATTTGTATTGCATCTATCTCAGTGAAGGCAGGGTATAGGGTGTAGGATGTAGGGGGCAGGGTGTAGTCAATGCAGTAGAGTTGCTCGCCCTGCTAGAACGTTCTGGCTGAAGCGCACCAGCCAAATTAGATCGGCGAACTTCCTCCAATCCCCAATCCCCAACTACCGTGAACTGTTAGCCGAGTTATCCGTCAAAATAAAAGTTGACAGGATAATTTTTGGGCTAGCCAGGAGGAGCTATGGGCAACTGGCATATGCTGGAGTCGGCTGAGGTGCTGCGGCGGCTAGAGACAGATGTGGTAAAAGGGCTTAGCCAAGCTGAAGCAAGCCAACGCCTAATCAAATATGGTCCCAATGAACTGACTGCACAGGACGGTGATAGCCCTTGGCAGATTTTGTGGGAGCAGCTAACGGCCACAGTGGTTCTGGTTCTGCTGGCGGCGGCATTGATTTCAGCTGTGCTGGGAGAATTTAAAGACGCGATCGCCATCCTGGCCATTGTTATTTTCAATGCTGGCTTGGGGTTTAAACAAGAATATAAAGCGCAGCAAGCAATAGCCGCGCTTAAAAAGCTAGCCGTCCCCACAGTGAAAGTGCGTCGAGACGGCGTTTTGGTAGAAAGTTCCGCTCGAGAACTGGTCCCCGGCGACATCGTCCTATTGGAAGCGGGCAACCATATGCCCGCTGACTGCCGTATCCAGATTAGTTCCAACCTGCGGATTCAGGAAGCCTCACTGACTGGGGAAGCAGAACCAGTTGATAAAATAGCCCAACCCTTCGTTCAAGATAACCGACCGCTGGCTGATCGAAACAATATGGCCTATATGGGAACCGTGATCACCTCCGGTCGGGGGTTAGCTATCGTGACTGAAACGGGTATGGCCACGGAGTTAGGCCAGATTGCGGCGGCGGTGGAAACCATCAGTCGAGAGCCCACTCCCCTGCAGCAGCGCCTGGATCAGTTGGGTAAGGTGCTGGCGATCGCCATCCTGATGCTGGTGACGGTCATCTTCATTCTGGGACTCCTGCGGGGAGAAGGGGTAGAATTTATGTTCTTGACAGCCGTCAGTCTGGCTGTTGCAGCTATCCCGGAAGGACTCCCTGCGGTGGTCACTATTGCTTTAGCACTGGGCGCGCAGCGGATGCTGAACCAGCGCGCCCTTGTCCGGAAGTTGCCTGCGGTCGAGACATTGGGCTCAGTCACCGTGATTTGCTCCGACAAAACCGGCACCCTCACCCAGAGTCGGATGACCGTTACCTGTCTAGAAGCAGGGGGCCATCAAGTTAACTTAAAACCTCATCTGCATCAGACCCATCACACTTCCCCGTCAGAACCCGCCGAGTTATTGACAGAACAGCCTGACCTGGCCCTACTCATAACCGGGTCGGCCCTTTGCAACGACGCCTTGCTGGAACCCGATCCCGATAATCTGAACCAGCGCCGCACCCTCGGCGATCCAACGGAAGGCGCCCTAGTGATTGCGGCTAACCAGCTAGGACTGGCTAAACCTGACCTAGAGCAAGCCTTACCCCGAACTGACGAAATCCCCTTCAGTGCAGAACGCAAGCGCATGACAACCATCCACCAGGTTTTGCATCCGCCAGCTTGGATGTTGGCATTGCTGGAGGGGGAGAGGGGGAAAGGGGAAGAGGGAGCAGGGGGAGCAGGGGGAGTAGGGGAGGCAGGGAGAGATGGCGAGACAGGGGACAGGATTCAGGAGACAAGAGACAGAAGCCAAAGTTGTCAAGGGACCCAACCCCCAAAACTCAAAACTCAACCCATCCAAAATCCAAAATCCAAAATCCAAAATCCCCCCTCCCCACGTTACATTGCCTTCACCAAGGGGGCGGTTGATAGCCTACTACAAGTTTCCAGCCAAGTTTGGATCGATGGACGAGTTCAAGTGCTGAATGAAACTCACTACCAACGGATCTCGCAAGCGAATAATCAGTTTGCGCAAGAGGGGATGCGGGTTCTGGGCGTGGCGTTTCGATGGGATCAAGCTGCAGCAATTCTAGAGCAGGATCTGATTTTTGTGGGCATGATTGGCATTGTCGATCCGGCTCGACCCGAAGCTAAGGATGCGGTCCAGACTTGTCAGGCGGCCGGGGTTCGGCCGGTGATGATTACGGGCGATCATCCGCTGACGGCCCAACGCATTGCACATGAGGTGGGGATTGCAACAAACGGTTATCTGTTGACAGGGGTTGAGTTCGCCCAACTTGCTGAGGGGGCCTTAGAAAAGGCCGTCGAAGAGGTTTCTGTCTATGCCCGAGTGGCGCCGCAGCACAAGCTGGCCATCGTCAGAGCCTTACAAAGCCGAGGGCACATTGTCGCTATGACAGGCGACGGCGTGAATGATGCGCCTGCCCTGAAGCAAGCTGACATTGGGGTGGCCATGGGCGTCACCGGAACCGATGTCGCCAAAGAGGCGGCTGATATGGTGTTGCTAGACGACAACTTTGCCACCATTGTGGCCGCCGCCCGGGAAGGACGGGTGATTTATGACAACGTCCGTAAGTTCATCAACTATACGCTGACCGGTAACTGTGGCGAACTGTGGGTGATCTTATTAGCGCCGCTTTTAGGCATGCCGTTGCCGCTTTTGCCCCTGCAGATTCTCTGGATTAATCTATTAGCAGATGGGTTGCTGGCCCTCGCCTTAGGTGTAGAACCGGCTGAACGAGGGATTATGCGTCGTCCCCCTAACGCTCCAAATGAAAATATTTTTGGCCGTGGGGTTGGTCGAGACATTATTTGGCTGGGGGCGCTGCTGGGCTTAGTATTGCTCGCTGTCGCCTACGGCTACTGGTCCAATGGCCAGGCAAATTGGCAGACCATGGTGTTTACCACCCTTGCTTTCTCTCGAATGGGCCTAGCTCAGGCTATGCGCTCTGGGCGTGAGTCCCTATTTAGAATGGGGCTACTGGCGAATAAGCCGCTATTAGGGGCGATACTCTTGACCTTTGGATTGCAAATGATGGTGGTGTACATTCCCTTCTTGCAGACAATCTTCCAAACCACAGGCTTATCAGCCGCTGACCTTTTAGTCAGTCTTGCTTTCAGCAGTGTGGTGCTTTGGGCGATGGAACTGGAGAAGTGGATAATTCGACGAAAATGATGGATATCAAAATTACTTTATTCTAACTGGAGAATTCAATCGCTATGTCTGAAGCATTAGCAAACGACGTTCAGTTAATGCGAACTGATCTTCAAGATACTCTCATTCGCAGCCATATTGAGCCATCTGATCTCAGTGTCTTTCAACGAATTTTGTTGACAACCGATGGTACATTGACAGATATATTGGAAGCCTATTTGTTTGAACAAATTCGTATTGTTAAGCTATCTGAAAAGCTCGTTTTGCTTGATCAAGACATTCTACCAATAGAGTTAAAGAAAGGGACTGAAGTAATTGCCAGAAAGATTCTGCTTCAGGGGAAAATAAGTCGCAAAAACTTTGTATATGCGGAATCAATCATTGTTCCTGAAAGATTAGATAAGCAATTTAAACAGGCGCTTTTAGAAACCAAAACACCGATAGGAAAAATCTGGTTCGAACAGCGAGTTGAAACTTTCAAGGAAATTTTAGAGACCAGCAAAGAATCTTCCGAGGGGTTGTCTACCTATTTTGGTATTGAACCTTCAGACAATCTACTCTCTCGAACTTATCAAGTTGTCACCAATCGTAAGCCGGTTATGATGATCACTGAAAAGTTTCCTGAAAGTTACTTCTTAAAGCGATTTTAGCGATTTTGAACAACGGTGCAGAGGCGGCGCTAAAGGCGGCAGGCGGCATTTGCAGGCGATCGCCCTCAATATCGTCTACCGCCTTGAACGCCAAACTAAATGCATATCAGCCTAAACCCCACCCATGCGTTGGGTAGGAGAGGGGGGCAGCCTGCTTAGGTAAAAATGAAGTTCTTCGTCTCCAAAGCAGTGGCGTCGACCCCAGAGAGGGTTGCGATCGTCTCGAACTGGTCACCCTGAGAGTTGATTTTGACCTTGGCGTCGCCGGAGCCAGTTTTGATCACTTTCACATAGTCCTGAAAGGCTGTGGCCATAGAAGCAGCCCCCTTAAGGAGGCTGCTCACATCAATGACATCTTTGCTAAGTTCAAAGTCGGTGATGGTGTCGTAGGTATCTCTGATGTTCTCAAACACAAAGGTGTCTCTGCCTGCTCCCCCAGTGAGAATGTCAGCCCCACGTCCACCGTCAAGAATGTCAGCCCCACGTCCACCATTAAGAATGTCAGCCCCACGTCCACCATTAAGAATGTCAGCGCCGCCGCCACCCCTGAGAATGTCGTCGCCATGTTTGCCACTCAGCCTATCGTCGCCTGCATTGCCAAAAAGCGTATCCTTGCCTTGCCCCCCATAGATTTCATCGTCGCCCCGACCGCCGTAGATTTTATCGTCGCCACTATCACCCCAAAGTTTATCGTTGTTACGCTGCCCCTTGATCAGGTCATTCCCTTTTCCACCCCAAATTTGGTCATCCCCCCGACCGCCATAGATTTTATCGTCGCCCCGGCCGCCATGCAGGGCATTATTGATCCTATTGCCGAGAATGCGGTCATTGCCGTCTCCGCCAAAAGCCTGCTCAATCTGCGTGTCGGCAGCAATGTGGAGTGATTTTCCAGCGATGGCGCTGGTCTTACCTGGAGACAGGTCTAGATTCAAATCGGAGGTGACGGCGGCGGCGTTAAGGGTGTCGTTGCCGCCATTGGTATCGCTGAGGGTTTGCCGGGTCGGATCATCAAACCCAACCCGGGCGAAATCGTTAGTGTAGATGTAGGTGTCATCCGCTGTGATGGCGTCGCCATACAGGTTGAGGGTCCAGTGGTTGAGGACGCCAGTATTGCCCGTTGCCGCGTCCACCACATTTAGAGTCCAGTCGCCCACTCCGGTTTCGCCCCAATTAAAGGTAGAGGAGAAGGTGTATAGGAAGTCTTGCCCATCAACTTCTCTGGGGTCATACTTTTCATCGTCGAACTGGCCAGGCTCATTTCTGGGAATTCGATTGACTAATTCACTGACAACTCCCGTAGGAGAGGTGAGGGTGACAATCAAGTCTTCATAGCGATCGTGATTGATTTCCAGGTCTACCTCGACGTGGTCAATCTTAAGGCCCTGCTCAACTGTCAAGGTATTGCTAATACCCGCTGTATTGTCATCGGGGATAGCCAGAAAAGGGGCGGAGGTCATCGCCACATGCTGTTCATTAGCGGCCGTGTGCTGGGTTTGCCAGGTTTCAGCTAGCCGCACGGCGGCTAGGGCGTCTACCTGTCCAAAGCCATAGTCCAGACTATAGTGGAGGCCGCCGCCATTCCAATTGGCGGCGCCATTGAAGCCCCAACTCTCATTTTCCGTGTCAGTCCACTTGGCGGAATAGGCTAGAATTTCTTGAACATCACGATACCCCAATTGCGGATTCGCCTCTAGCATCAGCGCCGCCACCCCCGTCACCATCGGCGCTGCAGCTGAAGTGCCGCCAAAACCAAAGGTATAATCGCCCGGTGTATTACCCAGTTCTCCGGCGACATCGGTGGAGAAGATATTCTCGCCAAAGGCGGAGATTAACAGGTTAGCGCCTGGGGAACTAGAATCCCTAAACCGACCTGCTTCATCCAAGGAAGCCACCGCGATGGTGTAACGCGAATTCCTCAGGTTGCTATAGTTAGCGCTCACCCCCTCATCCCGCTCATTTCCGGCTGAAGAGACATATACGGTCCCCAGACCGTCACGTCCGTTCGCGACAGCATTCCGGATCCCCGCTCCCACCTGAACATAATTGGTATGTCGGTTGTCATTGGGATCATTGGGATCGCCTGGATTCCTAAAATCCATCACAAATCCATTGCGGCCCCAACTATTGTTGGAAATATCGACATTCACCTGGTCGCTCAGAACTTGTTCTATCCGGTCAATCTTCTCTCCTGTCGCCTCATTCTTATCTTGCCGGTCGAACAAGCGGATGGTGGAATTAAACGCCACTCCGACTCCCCCCAGCCCATTGCCAGCTTCAGCGGCAATAATCCCAGCAACGCTGGCGCCATGGTCGCCTTCTAATTTATCTCCCACAGGACCAGAGGGATCATAGTTCGCCGCCAGATCTGGATGGGTCGTATCCAGACCTCGCTCCACCACGCCAATCTTCACCCCTTTCCCGCTGTAATCTTGCCAAACTTTCAAGACGTTGAGGTCAACCCCCGGCGTGCCGAAATTGTCTACTGTATTGCGGAGATACCACTGGTCCTTGAAGTTAGGCTCATTCAAGATTTTGGCCAGCAGTGGGTCTCCTTCATTATCGGCAATTGCCAGGGAGGCGGTCTTTTGATCCGGAGAAACCAGATATCCGTCTGGGGCGGAGAGACTTAGCGTCACGGTTTCAATTGGGTCCGTTTCTCCATCATCAATGGGGGTCACCTCAATCACGGCGGTGGTTTCGCCAGGGGCAACGGTGACGCTGCCGCTCAAGGGTTGATAGTCCACGCCAGCCGTGGCTGAATCTGCTCTGGTTTCGACGGTGTATTGGATCGTTAAGCCGTCGCTGGGGGCAGGCTGGGAAAGCGTGACCACAAAGGAGCCCGCCACCGTCCCACTCTCGGTTGGGGTGACGCCGCCTGGGGCAATGCTGACGCTGGGACCATTGGCCAAATAAGTGATATTCCCATCTCTACCGCCGATCAGGGCGTCGAGGTCGCCATCGCCGTTGAGGTCGCCGAGGGTGGGAACATTGCCTTTAATCGGGCGAACGTCTTTGAAGGGATTATCCGCCCCAAGCCGCTGCACAAACTCAGGGGTTGCGGCTGTACCCGTATTTTCGAAGTAGTTGACGGTACCGTCAGAAAATGTGCCTACAAAGGCGTCTAAGTCGCCGTCGCGATCAAGGTCCTTGAAGGCGGGGGTGCTGTTGTTGCCAACATCAACTCCATCGAAGGGATTATCGCTGCCAGTTTGTGCCGTAAAGCCTGCGCCATCATTGAGGAAGACATTGAGGTTGCCGCTGCCTTCACCCACCACCAGATCAAGGGCGCCGTCGCCGTTGAGATCCACCAACGCCGGGGCGCTGCGTGAGCCGACATCAATCCCATTGAAGGGGTTATCGCTGTCGATTTGCTCAGTAAAGCGATCGCCATCGTAGGTAAAATAGCGCAGCGTTCCTTCAGCATTGCCAACCACCGCCGCATCAATAGCGCCGTCGCCATCCCAATCGGCAAAGGCAGGGTTACTGCGTTCCTCGCTAATAACAATGCCATCAAAGGGATTGGCCGCTCCGCTTCGTTGGATAAATTCAGGCGTTGCGGCGTCGCCCACATTTTCCAGGAAGCTAATCGTACCGCTTTCTTCACCGATGAAAACATCTAAGTCGCCATCGCCATCAAAATCGATTAGTTTTGGGGTGGCGCGATCGCCCACATTAACCCCATCCAGAGGGTTTTGATCCCCAATTTGCTTAACAAAATTATTGTTCATACTTACCCTCAGAGTTTTTCACAATACTCGGTTTGAGCCGATCACCCTGATTTTGAAAATATGGACTTAGACAACCAGAAGACGCCTTCCGTATGGGCCTAAATAACTGTGAACAAATACCCTTGAACGAAGCTCGCACCATAGGGCTTGCCTTAGGGTTGAAGAAGCATTACTTTTTACTATGGCGCCCCCAAATGAAATTGAGATGAAAAAATAAATTAGGATAAAAAAGGGACTGCGCTGACAAACGGTTGTGCTGCAAAAATGATCCTAATTAACTGCTTATCAGTGTCTTGATTGTCTTCGTAGGGATAACTTAAGCTAGGAAATCATATTGGGAAAGGATTCAATTATTTTGCTTGTATTTCTTGTCTGATAAAGGGTTTAGGGAGTTTATCGGCTTTTTTATCCGAAAAAATCGACTCACCTAAAAATATAGCCTGCCTTGCTTAAATGGCGTCATTGTCAATCCAATCAAACCGGCAAGGTGAATCCAAATAACGAGCGCATCAAGTCCTAGTCATTGCACCTATAATTTTTGCACCTATAACTTTTGCACCTATAACTTATAGAGACTGATAGAGATCGCGGATGGAACTTTTTTAATATAGACCAGTCAATTGTATTTTGTGATTGAATTATTGGATTCGCCAGTCCAATATAGACCAGAAAAATTTGCACGATTTGTAGCCGCCATGCGAATACTCTTAGTTGAAGATGAGACAGACTTGGGTGCTGCCATCAAGCGGATTCTGAATCAAGAAAACTATCTGGTTGACTGGGTTCAGAATGGGGCCACAGCCTGGAATTATTTAGATAATCAGGAAATGCTATACAGCCTGGGTATCTTCGATTGGTTGCTGCCAGACATATCCGGATTGGATTTGTTGAAGCGGCTGAGGAGTCGGCATAATCCTCTCCCCGTGTTGATGCTGACCGCCAAAGACAGCATGGATGATCGGGTGAAAGGTCTAGATTCTGGGGCTGATGACTATTTAGTCAAGCCTTTTGTGATGCCGGAACTGCTGGCGAGGCTGCGAGCCCTGCAGCGACGATCGCCTCAACTACAACCGCAGCAGCTGCAAGTGGGCAATCTGATTCTGGATTACCAGACCAAAACAGCCTGGCTCGCTGAGTCAGGGGCTGAAAAACCAGTTCTTCAACTGACGGCGAAAGAATTCCAGTTTTTGGAGTACTTCATGCATCATGCTCAGCAAATCATTACCAGCGACCAACTTCTAACTCACCTATGGGAATTCGGCACAGAACCCATGAGTAATGTGGTGGCGGCGCAAGTCCGGCTGCTCCGCCGGAAATTGGCCGAGCTGGGTTGCGATCAGTGGTTGGAAACTATGTATGGACTCGGTTATTGCTTCAGGCCAAACACTTAAACGGACTCTAGATGAATGGCGCTGAAATAAGCCATATGGGCAATGCCCACCCTACGGAATATCAGGGCTTTTAGCGATTTGTAAACTCTTATTTCAGTGCCATTCGACTCTAGATGGGCTCCTCCTCAATCGTTAACGCAAGTCAAAAGCGCCTATTCCGGCGAACCCGCTGGCGATTAGCAATCTGGTATGCAGCAATATTGGGGGTCATCTTCGGCTTGAGTGGATTCGTCATCTATAGGATAGTTGTTTACGCTCATCAGATTACCCTTAAAGAAAAATTAGAATCCGTGGCGCTGGCTCTGCATGAAACCCTCGAACCGCTTCTGCTGGAGCCAGGACAATTGGAAGCCGCCACAATCAATTTTTTGCCCAATGTGTGTTTAGTTGAAGATGAGTGTTTTCAGCTCACAGAGGAGGAACGTCAAGCCGCCGAGGCAATTATCCAAGATAAGTACTACATCCGTTTGCTAGCGCCTTCACAAAAGTTGATCGCCATCGTGGGCAGACAACCTAAGGGGTTACAGATTACGAAAAGCGACGGACATTGGCAAGACCTGATCGATGATGTCGGCGCCGATTATCACCAGATCTCCCTAGAGTTGCGTATCTCAGATTCTCAGGAGTGGGGCTCTATTCAAGTGGGGCAAAGTCTA
>JAKSDM010001554.1 GCA_022360135.1 Pseudanabaenales cyanobacterium
CTTCTCAGAATGGGATTGCTCTGCACTAAGTTTAAGCTTTCGACGTTCTTGGGGAGGTAAAATCATCCGGTTTCAAAAATGCACCTACAGAGCACTACCCTAGCAAATCATAGGTTTATTGAAAATGAAATAGCCCTGCCCGGTATAGTCCTCTAGAGAAATCACCTAATAAATCGTGAATTAAGTGCTTTCACTGAAATAGCAATCCGATTTTTACTGATAAATATTCAGGGTTTATACTGTTAAAGTATCTCAAGTTTTTACTAATTTTTAGATCAGAATTTTTACTGATTAAATGTTCCGAGTTTTTACTGATTCATCAAGAACTTATCTTCAATAACCTTAAGGGCTTTGCAGATAAGCTGCCTGAGCCCCAAAACCCCCCTTCTGAATCGCTTCAGGTTGGTTGAAGTATTTGAGAAATTTTCATATATGCTGATTATTTTAATACCTTTCATGGGTACTCTAGCAAGGTGATTATTCACACAATTATTGTATAAGAAGTTTCTTTCGATTTAAATGCCGTGTTCCCGAAGACTAAGACTGATAGCGCCAAACTAAGGTCTGCTCTCGACTGACGACCATCTAAGGTTTGAATCACTCAACTAGAGAATTGGGTTGAGTCAATGCGGCAGTCTTTAGTCTTCTCAAGAGGCCATTCTCTAATCGCAGAGATTGACCTGAATTGATCATTTTGGATGTTGGGATTTCACCTTTAAGCAGCAAGACAACTATGTCTACCAAAAAGCGAACTGGATCTAAACAAAACCTCATTTCCCGAGTATGGAAACGCCGCACTGGTGCAGCGACCAAAGGGTTAATGGCGTGGCTACTGAGGATCCTATTTGTCGCCCAGCGACCGGCGCGCCTCGCTAAAGCCGGGTTTGTTCTACCCACTGTGGTGATGGTGACCCTGGTGGTGACATTGTTAACGACAGCTATTTTGGCCAGGTCGTTTGATCGGGCTCAAACTGCTAGCAACTATCGCGTCAGCGAAGAGGTTCTGAATGCGGCTTTACCCGCGCTGGATCGAGCAAAAGCCAAGATTGACGCCCTGTTTGAAGACCCAAATCTACCCCGAGGCACCCCCACAGAAGTCGCCATCAATGATGTGCTGGTCCGACCTAAATACACCATTGGAGATGAAACTCGTCTGAAGCTGGCCTACGATTTTGGTAACGGAACTGGCTCTTTCACACCTGATAGCAACATTCAGACTTTTGGCGCAGGCGGCGCCGCTAATTCCTTTGAAAATGCGGAAAGCCTCACTACGGCCTGGCGATTCCCAGCCGATACAGACAATAGCGGTAAGTTTGACAGCTTCACCTTATATTCCATCCTCTTCCGCAGTCCCAATACAGATTCAATGGGAGATTTTACTCGCCAAAGAACGCCCTTAGACGCCAGAGCGCTGCCGCTGGATGAAGGGGAAATCAGCGGCGCTTGTGCGGCTGCGGTGGGAAATTCCTCCAGCTTGGTTGGCACGAATGGATGGATTATGGCCAGTGGACAACTGAAGAAAAGTTTCTTTGTCTATGTGGCGACCGTTCCGATCACAGATTATGTTAGCCTAGGTCTCTCTGCCAGCGAATATGAAAACTATCCAGGCGGAAACCAGGGGTTCTCGTCTTTAGAGTATCAACAAGATAACGGCAGGATACCGCTGTCCAACAATGCCGTCGTCTACGAAGATGACTTAGGAATCAATCCTGGCACAACCTTCCGACTGAATGGGCGAGTTGTCACCAACAGTAATCTGTTCTTAACTACATTTGGTAATGGAGCCCGGTTTTATCAAGTCAGCAGTAAAGAATCCTGCTTCTATGATCCCGAAAACGCCAAGATTGTTGTGGGTGGGAATGTCGTATATGGAAATGTCGATGGGGTCACAAACACTAATGATTTCGATGTGGATCTCTACAATGGTGAGGGAAACAATCCCACGACAGGCGAAGAATTAAATAGTAATAATCCCTCAGTCACCGAACCCACATCTAATGTCCTGTACAACACGCAAGCTTACGAACGCAGAATCGACAAGTTGGTTGAACTCGCTAAAACCGCCAATGGAAATCAATCTGTTTCCGGGACATATCCCAACCTATCCGTTTCTTCGAGTGATCCCAGTGACGTTATTGATGACGTGGAAGCCTTAATTAATGGGGCCAACCCCATTGATGATGAGGATGCCCGCATTAGGGCGCTCGATTCTTATTTCAGACAGCGCACTCGTCGGGTGCCGTTTGCCGAGGTGGCCGCCAACGCCGCCGATCCAGACTTGACTACGGCGGCCCTGCAGGGAGCTGGGACAGACGCTATGCGACCGTCCCAAGCTTGGATATATCCATTTGATCCAGCCGATGGCGGCACCGGGACAGGGTTTTCTGAATTGACCTTGAACATTAATGAGGGGAAACTCCGGCCACAGGCGACCGAATTTGATTACCAGCTGATTACTGACCAAGGGAAGGAAAGCTTCACGGGCGATCGCGCTTTGATCGGCAATAACCTGCCAGCACTGCTCTATGACAGCGCCAGTGGTCAATGGGTTGGCGAAGAAGAGTCTCAGAGTATTGTCGGGACTGAATGGGACAAACCGGATGGCTTAACCCCCAGAAAGCGTAAGACCCGAGTTCGGGTTTTGGATGATTTGGGCGATATAGATCGGGATGGTTTCTGGGAAACCAAAGCCGCAGAAGTCCCGGTTAACGAGCTAGACAATACCGGAGGGCTACGCATTGTAACGGATGCCGGACTCTATTTACCAGCTGGCAACGGAACATCAGGTTCTAACGTGATTTGGCCGGATACGATGCCCGTCATTAATGGCGCCGAAACCACTGCAACGCCTAGCCTCACGACCACTGAGAATGGATGGTTGGACACCTTCCCTGCTGATAAAGAAGGTAATGACCGTCCTTTTCTGCGGATGCGAGCCACAGCGGTTTATCATTACCGCCACGATGACGACAATGACCCGAGTACTCCAGCGTCTCCGATTGCTTGTGTAGACACCTATTACGATCCCACCGATGCGACTACGGCTGCTAGGGCCGCCAATGGTACAGTCTACGGTCCTCCCAATGCAACAGTTTCAAGTGTGAGAACCTATTTAGACTACCAAGCCAGTCTGCGCTACCCCAATGGTCGTCAAGTCAACGAATTACTAGCAGATGCATTAACTGCGGTAGATGCGAGTGGTTCACTGACTCTAGCGGAACAGTCCGCTATTGACGCAGCAATCTGCAGTCTGCAAATCTACGGTCAAGTGAGCGGGGACACGTCTACCTGGGGAAATATTGGCAGCGCCACCACCACCCCGATAACTAATTACACGCTGCCCAATGGCGCGATTAAAGAGGTCTCGTTCCTAGATAGCAGGCAGATCAAAGCAATTGATGCTGCTACAGCGGATGACGCCAACACGCTTTATGACGATACTGACTTTGAGGTCGCTGCTGATTCCCTTACCAATCTCTACACTGCCATCAGAACTGTTGGGGGGCTATATCGGTTGCCGATTGAACAGCGTCAGCCCCAGGAAGTCCGGGTGACCCGGATAGATATTGACGCGCTTCGACAGGAGACTGCAGATACGAGTGACGAGTATATGTTGCCTAACAGCGGCATTATCTACGCCAGCCGAAATGACGCCCTGCCCGATGCTACGGATCCGGATGGGGGAAGGCTAAGCGCCAATGACTACGCCCTCGACCCTACCCGCCGCGCCAATGGCGTCATGCTCATCAATGGCCAGCGGTTAGCACGGACTGATACTGACGGGGATAGTAACGATTTCCGGGAAGTCGAGAAGGGGCTAACTTTGGTGAGTAATTTGCCCGTGTATGTGAAAGGGGAATTTAATCCCCATGAGGATGCCGGAGGCGCTGCTCAGGAAGAGTTTACAGAGGCGTTGGCCAATGATTACAACAACTTCTACAGTCGGGAGGCAGACGATGCGAACGACAACTTTGCTTGCCGCAAGAACGACCCCAGACTACCCTCAACCGCTTGCCAGGATCCTGACGAATGGCGCACCGGAAACATCCTGGCCGACGCTGTCACGCTCCTGTCCAGCGGGTTTGCAGAAGGAAATCGGGCAGATGGAGATTTTGACCTGCGGAATAACCAAACGGACAATTTGAGCGATCCTGATGGAGATAGCAACGACGAAATCTCTCAGGCCTCTGAGGTGATCGAAGCCCGCTTGCGCAATGGCTTTTGGAATAACAACTATGTCACTAGCCGAGACTTCACTGACGCTAAGTACTCAGTCGGCACTGGCTATACCGCCGCTGACGACAGCTCATACTTCAACAACTACGTCACCCCAATTCAGCGGCGGCTCAACTACCCTGAATACATCATGGAAATTTGTCGCAAGTTGCCAGTCTCTGAGTGTGGACCAGATGACTGGGTTGTGGGCTTTGATGGCGATGGCGATGGGGCTTTAACCTCTGCTGAATTAAGTGTTAAAGTCTCCCAACTGGGCCAAGCCGCTGGTTCTTCCACTGCGGCAACTTCTCTCCTAGATCGTCTTGGGGCTGGGACGACTGCTCGGGCTGCACTCGTTACTGCCGATCGGCGGTATCCTCGTCGAGTCGCCTTTGCCCGGAATAGGTTCAATCAGCTCACGTTAACTGAAATCGGCGCTAATGCCACAGCCCAACCTATGGGAGTTGGGTGCCCTCTAGATAGCACGGGCAATGCGCCTGAAAACAACGGATGTAAATATGATGTCGGCGCCAGCGGCGTTTGGACTGAAGGCGACCACTATGCCACTCCGGCCGCTAACGCCCTGTGGTTTCGGGGCACTGTGGATAGGGATGGAGAGCCGGCCGATCCGACCCGGATTGTCTACCGAGCGGATCGCGCCCTTTACTATGAAGACCCAATAGCCGATGGTGGAAAAATAATTCTGCCAGACACGCAATGCTTCACCGAAACAGACATCGTTGATTGTGGCGCTAGTCAGGTGGATGGAACAGTTAACCTCAATCTACCGCTGACCGATAAAGCCTCTGACTACATCTTATGTACGGATTCATCCGGTATGAATGGAGGGTTTGCGAAGCTGCAGTATACCATTGACGACTCAGATATTGACGGGTCCCAGTGTGATCCTGCCCCTCGGGGGGCAATTGACGCCGCCATTGGACAAGGCGCCGCCAGTGGCATACAAGATTTTGCAGAGAACGTCACTGCTGGAAATGGATGGACGGATAATGGACTACCGGGCGCCAATGCCCAGGTTACAGGGGGAACGTTGCTGGCCGAAGGGGCTGTGACGGTATATGACATTCCAGGCAGGTCATTTCAAGCTGGCATCACCATTACGTTGGACGGCACGGGTCAAACTGATCCGGTGTTTGTCCTTCGAGGCGACAACAACCTAACATTCAATGGTGTGAATGATGATGGCTGTACAGCCAATTGTGGCGTGCAACTTGAGCTGAAAGGGGTCGATCCTAACGATGTTTTCTGGTATGTGAATGGTTTAAGGATGAATGCCGCCGATGCGGCTCGTCCTCACCGACTGGCGGGTAATTTTCTCGGCAATACAGCGGCTCCCCAACTGGGAAGCAATACTCACATAGATGGCGGTCGTTTCCTGGGCTACCCGCAGTTCCCCAATTTCCCGCCAGGCCTCACCATTACAGCGGTGACGGCGGACGGTCAGCCGCTGCTGACGCCAGTGCTGCAAACTCAATATCCAAACGCAACTCCGCTAGCCAATAACGACCCTTTGCAAGGAATTGAGTCGCAAACTTTAGTTGAGAGTACTAATTGGCTCCAACAGCCTTCCACCGGAACCACCATCTACAACATGGTGATGGGGGCGGGCGATGTGCCTAATCGCCCCCCCTTCTCCGCCACTGGCTTTTCCGGTAGTCAACATCAGGGAGACTTCAACGGCGGCCTTCCCAATCTGCCCCGCTTTTTGGAGAACTGGAGCAAGACGAACTCTGTGGCCACCGCCAAAATTCGCGGGTCATTAATCCAACTGCAGCGCAGTGAGTTTGCGACATCTCCCTATTTCCAACTGGGTGAACAGAGAACCTCTGGCGCTTATAGCGTTGGCGGCCCCTTCGATTATCCCCAGATGTATAGCACCGGGAGTGCGGGTCGGACGCCCTTCTTCACGGCGCCTACTCGGGATTGGGGCTTTGATGTGGGCCTGTTATCCCAGATTCCAGATTTGTTGGCGCAGCAGTTTCTGGCGGAACCGGCCTCCGAACCCAATCAATACTTCCGAGAGATGAGTCGGGGCGATGATTGGATTCAAACCTTACTTTGCGCCAAAACATTAGACGATAACGGCGATGAGGATGGCGACGCCATTAATAGCGACCAACGTCCGACTGCATTCTGCCAGCAGAAATCAAGTGACTTACCATGATGCAATCCGAACCACAGAACGATGGGCGACAATCCAGCCAACAAGGTTTCACGATCCTGGAATCTTTGGTGGCTATCCTGGTGGTGGGTATCTTGCTGATCGCTATCTCGCCGGTGATTGTGCTTTCCATTGGGGTGAGGCTACAGGCCAAGCGGGTGGATGCGGCTACCCGAGCCGCAAGACTCTACATTGATGGGGTCAAATCGGGAGAGATTGCGCCTCCGGAGCACACGGTCGAGCTAGAGTCAGGCACTCCCCAGCGTGACGAATTCGCTAACACCTCAACCCCCGATACCGGAACACTCAGCTGTACAGCTGGCTCCACCGTCGGATATTGCACCAATCAAAATACCACTCCCTACAGCTTGTACTGTGTGGATAGCGATGACGCCGATAGTCAATGCACTGCAGATAGTCACAAAGATCTGATTATCCAGGCCTTTCGCAGCGCCCTCTCGACGACCGCCAGTATTGAACCGGGCTATCTATTGGGGGTTAGGGTCTATCGCGCCGATGGCTTTGGCGATAGTGATCCGCTGACTACTGAAGCACAGCTGACTTCTTCGGGGGGGCTGGGCGATCGCAAAGGCCCCCTGGTTGAAATCACCACGGAAGTGGTCGATAGCGAAACGACTCTTGGCGACTATTGTTTGCGCCTCGGGGGCTGTCAATAAACATATGTTCCCTTAGATGGCTCCCGATTGACGAGAAAAGGGTGAGGTTAACTTATGATGAATGCCTTTAGAGTTCTTCTGAACAATCGTTATCAACCGGCTAAACC
>JAKSDM010000298.1 GCA_022360135.1 Pseudanabaenales cyanobacterium
CTGCTAGCCCTCTGGCCGCTCCTGCTAGAAAATCCCGCCTCACCCGACCGCAACGCCTGGGCTTTTGGGCATGCGCTGGTCGAGTACTGGACTCAGAATCTGACGATTGCACAGCTACGGGAGCGGTTTGAACACTATCTGCCTTGATGGGATTTCCCTTTTAGATAAAAATTTTTCTTTAGATGAATATTTTGCAAATGTTTCTTAACTGTATTTGGCGCAATAAACAACTCTGAAGCAATTTGCTTGTAGGTATATAGCGGTTCTCAATTGCATTGACTACACCCTACACCCCGCACCCCGCCTTCAAGAGATGTATTCAACCCGAGTGAGAATTGCTATAGGTGGCGTCAGCATCGGCAGCGATCACCCAATGGGATAATCCGTCCTGGGCCAACGCTTGCTGCACTCGCCGCTCCATAATTAAGCCCTGATGCAAATCAGCCTCGCTGACGCCCCTGTGGACCAGGCGGCCAAGATCCGTCTTGCCGTGAAGCTGCGCTACAATCGCCGCCACCTTGTCGGTTTCACGGGGAATTAAATCGGCGAAGGCTAACCTGAGCTCAGGCAACACCTGCAGAAACTCATCCTCACTCCACCGTTCTAAGCGGGCGTTGATGGCGGCCATCAGATCTGGGATGTGCCAGGTCACCTCCCGACAGGTATACAGCAGCCCGCGCAAGAACCCAATCCCAGGCGCGGGGGCGGCGGCGGCGTAATCCAGGTATCCGGCGGCCAGCGTCACCAGCTCCGTGGTCCCCATCCGTCCGGCGCTGTAGAGTACTCCGACTGCGCCTCCGAGAATGATCGGGTTACCCTGGCTGGCCAGCAGAGTCAGCAGCCCCTCAATAAATAGCGCCTGATCCAGATTGGCCTGGTCGCTATTGAGGATTTCCCACACCCCATTCAGGACGTTGAGCGCCGGTTGCGTTTCCTCTAGCGGCAAGTCCGCCAGGTTGGGAATCAGATAGCACAACCGCTGGTAGGCGATCTCCGCTAGCTGGGGTACAGTCTCTAGGGCCTGCGCCCCCAAGGGTTCGCGGGATTGCCACAGCAGCAGCAGTTGGCCCATGCCCTGGGCCAGCGACACCACCGACGGATCAGCCGCCACATGCTCAGCAATTAGGCCTAACAGCCGCTCAGTTTGCGCCTGTAGTCCCATGCGGCAGGCCGCCACCAATAGCTGGATAACGGCGGCGGCGGAGCGGGCCTGCCCTTCATCCGCCAGGGCGGCTATGCGCTGGCGCAGATGATACAGTGTCAGCTCCGCCACAGTCGAGCCATATAGGGACTGCTCAATCAATGTACTTTCAGTCTGGGGCCGCCAGCGAAAATCCCAGTGCTCCTGGATCTGGTTCAGCTTTTTGCCCAGCACAAAGTCAGGACCTTGGGTAAAGCGGGCAAAGGGAATCTGGGCGAAGTTGAGGCTATGGAGAAAACGGCTAAGCTGGCGGTGGGTTTGTTGGCGATAAATATCGAGGGTGAGGGATTTGGTCGCAGCAGTTTCAAGCTTGAGGCGAAACCTTTTGGCTAACTGGCGAAAGTCTTCGACTAAAGGCGGCGCCCCAGCATGACTGGGCAAATCCCCTATGCGATCGCCCTGGAGCGATCGGGCCGCCACCGCCATCAGCATCGCCCCTTCTC
>JAKSDM010000875.1 GCA_022360135.1 Pseudanabaenales cyanobacterium
CTTGATATTGACACTATCTGTGGTGAGAAGAATTTGACTGGTTGAGTCAATCGCTACTCGCTTCACATAACTAGTCGAATGCCGGAAGCGGTGCAGAAGCTTGAAGTTGGTGTAGGGAAAAGAGGATGACATTTGAACTCAGTTAAAGTTGAAAAAGGGCGAATCTAGGCGAGGGATTCAAGTTCCAAATAATGACCAGCAATGAGGCTGTCCTGTCTTGCATGTTGGGATTGTAACAAGGCCTCGGCTTCTCGCTCAAGTTCTTCGCGTAGCCTATTATAATCTTCTAACAAGTTTCTTCGATCCTGTGTCTCTCCTTGGATTTGAGCATTCTGAGAGGAGTGATCAACCCCGTATTGTTCTGGAGAGTGTTGGCGCAGTTGGGGATCCAGATCGGCGCTGAAATTGCGAATTGCTTCTCGGAGTTCCTCTAGGGTATTGAAGGTAAATCCATACTCCCCTGCAACCTGAAAAGCTTCTGCAGGTTTGTCGATTTCTGCAACTTGATAGTACTCTTTTATGGATTTTTTCAGTCTGAGTAATTTTTCAAATAAGTTTCCAAATTGGGTGGCACGTTGATTTAATTCTGGTGTTAGCAGTTGCTGGGAATTTCCTAACAGCTCTTTCATGGCATTAATATTTAGATTTACTCGGTCCATATATTTAGAAATTTTCACCAGGGCCTGTCCGACTTGTAGTTGCTCGGAATTCAAACCACTCTCCCTGAGGAGGGCTGGGTTGTCTCGTATTTGTTCGGCCAGAATATTGTCAACCTTAATATTTGCAAGGGCAAACCCAAAATGTTCTACCACTGAAATGGGATATTGCGCTAGGCTAACGGGCAGCTCTAAGCCCGATTGCTGGTTGAGCACCACTGTTATGAGGGCGGAGGACGTGTAATGGGATTCGTTGGCAAAGTAGAGGGCATGACTAGTGAGGGTGTTTAATTCCACTGTGAGGCGATCGATTTCTTGGTTGACCTGCGCTGGGGTTAAGGGGGGAGATTCCTCTATTTGTGAATCAGAGGGATCTGCTCGCATGGCTCTGAGCGCATCCAGTTGTTTACGGATATTGGCTGATTGAAATAAATAATATTCAAATAAACGGTTGTAGGCTGCAAATTTGGTATTTGGATCTGCATTTGCTGGTGTTATTGTAGCCCGCTCTTCAGGCGATAGATCAGGACTCAACTCCCGGATCATTTGAGTCAACTCCTGTTCCAACTGGTCATGTAATGCCTCTGTGCGATCTAAACGCGCCGTTGTCGCCGCCTGCATCGGGTCATCAGTCTTGTCTACTATTTGAGTTCGATAGTTAGCCCATTCTTCTGCACTCATGTTTTGCCGTTGTTGCAACCGTGCATAAACATCTTGATCCGCCAAAATTTGTTGTTGAGCTTCTGGACTCACTTGGTTATAAGTTTCTTCAGCAGCCACACTGCTTTGAAGTCTTTCTCTGGCTCTCCGGGTTTCTCGACTAACGTCTGCCAGTCGCAAGTCATTGATGTTTTCTGGCAGTTCGCCAACCTCACTGTCTTCAGGCAACCGTTGAGAGGGGTCTCGACTTATACGAAGTTCATTGACCCTTTGGAGATGTTCCTGCATCTTATCAACCTCTTCAGGATCATCAAGCCGCGCCTGCATCGTTTCAATCTTGTCGCGTATTTCCCGATAGCGATTTGTGTCAGATTGTAACGTTTCTAACTCGGTTCTGAACTCCCCGATATCTCTTCGCAGGCTTAAATACGTTTCTACCTCCCGCAAAGCCTTCAACTCATCCAAACGGTCTCCTAAAGCAGCGCGGGGCATGGGGGATATTGTGTAAACATTAACATCAAAAACAACCCCCGACTCCTTCTGAAAAACCTGCCGGAACTGTTCGTTAAACTCAGCCACCGCCAAGGCTTCCAGAATGGGGTCCACATCAGAAACAACCGTCATATCCACATCAGACGTTGGCGTTTTGCTGCCAATCACCACACCGCGAATGGAGGGATACTTATTTCTCACTTCGGCCACGAAATATTTATAAACTCGTTCCCGATAGTTGACAAACTGCATCATCAACTCCTCATTTCCCGCTCGATTGAGCACCATATTTTTGAGTTGCTGCCAATCATCGTCTGCCGCTGCTAAAGCATCTCTGAACTCTTGGTTGAGCAAAAACTCTTGTGTAGCTTCGGGATCGAACCCAAGACGGTTTGCGCTAGGAGTAGGCGTGAGGCTACTGGCTATGTCCTCATCCAAAGACGGACGGGTTGGATCAGCTGGAGTTGTGTCAGACCTGGTTGACGGGGCGGTTTCCGGGGCAGACCTGGGTGGCGTCGGCGCAGTTTCCGGGGCAGTCAGTTCTGGACCTGGCTGTTGGTTAGGCAAATCCAGATCAGGCTGCTGAGAAGGCCGTTGAGAATCAGGTGCATCCGACGGTGGCGCTTCCGCCCCTTCCCTACGCACCGCCAAAATACGATTCCCCTGAGGATCGACAATCTCATCAAAGTAGACTGGCCTGCCTGCTTGAATATCCGCGATATCACCCCGAATCGAGAGAATCGTCAGTCCGCCTGCGATCGCCAACTGAGCAAACAAAATGGTCAAGGCGCGTTGGCGCTGCTCGTCATCACCAGGACTCTCCAAAATCGCCTGGGTTTGTCGAGTTGCATCCGCCGTCAGCAAAGCCAGAGACAAGCTATCCGCAGCAATCGTCACCTGAACCAACGGAACATAGGCGCCCTCCACAAAATTATATAACTGGTTCAACTGACTTGTAGCGGCGGCGCGAGCTGAGGCAGTGACCCCTCTCCTGATTTTGTTTGCCGCCAGCGCCGATCCTCCCAACACATTACTCACCAAGGAAGTCACCTCAATGGAAATCTTCAGCACATCGGGACTTCCATGCTGCAAATGTTCATGAATATAGGCAACATTCCCCGCCGCAGAAACGGCGCTACTGGCCACTATAGTCCAGGTTCCCCAGACCACTAACGGTGGAAACGCAGTCGCCGCCCCCGCCGCCATCATTCCCAACCCTAACAAGGCGCCAAAGAAGCCAAGCCCCGAAAGCCAGTCTCCCAGGGGTAATTCCCCAGTCACGTCCACTGTCCCTTGTCGGTCCCCTGGAATGCGATAGTGCAAGTCGCCAATGGGAAAGCGCTGCTTGGAGTTGAGTTCCTCAAACAAAGCATGGGGCGGAACCATCTGGCTCGGGCTGGTTTTGTTGATGGTGTTGTCATAGGTGTTGCCGGGGGTCACCTGAGCTAAATGCCAAACGTCACCCTGTTCCCAGTAGTACATGGTTAGGGGAATGGGTGGAATGGATTGCTCAACCTCCTTCGGTTGTGTCGGCTGGAAGAAAACCTCAAGGGGCCGAAGATTGTAGGTCTTGTTCCGTTCTTTGAAATCCTTTAATTCCTGATTGTAGAGATCCAATTGTCCACTCAGATTGCTCTCCGTTGCGGCAAAATCTTCCAACCGTTCGGTAGCTTCTGAATCAACCGCTTGACGCATGTCTCTGGGATATCCATGAAGGACAAGCCATTGATCAAAGCCTATCGCCATGCGATAGTAACGACGGTAAAGACCGGGCCAATCCCGTCGATCCACCAACTCCTTGATGTCGTCCCCTGCATTCTCCACACCGGGCGCTATAAACGGGATCGCACCGGGGGGGGATCTTTCCATATCTATCGTGAGGCGACTGAACAACTTCTGAGCCTGGTCAATGATTTCCTGAGCCTGTTGCGGATCAATGGCGGCGTCTGTTTGGTCTTCTCCAGGGTCACCCCCGTACTGAGTCGGTACAGACAACACAATCAGTTGTTGTGATAACGCATCCCAGGCATTGAAAGTCTCCGCTTGCAAAATGCCGTTGTCTACGGCAATTCGAAACCGCTGAGAGATGGCTGGAATCTCGTTGAGCAAGGCTGCTCGATAGGATACAATCTGTTGCTCAAGAAAGTCTCCATAGGGGGATGTTTCGATCGCTTCTGCCGGAGTTTGGGCGGCTTGACTGGCGTTATCTTGACAACGCGGATCAATCTCTCCCGCCTGGAAGCGAGCGATGTAGGCATTAATCGAGTCGTGATGGTAATGAATCAGAATTCCATTGCGCAGCGCCAGATAGAACTTTTGATGTAACTCCGTTTGGGGTGTTGAACGACGGGTAATGGCCTCAAAAATCCGAGTCGCTTTGGCTTCGATATTGTGCTGATTGGTCGGACTTTGGGTCCGAAATAGACACGCCAGGGCAGGTTGTTGTTCTGGCGCGCCGCCGATCGCATGGCGAGCAACTGTATCTTCAGTCCAATAGAGCAATAAGGCCCGTTGAACTTCTTCTCGAATCGTCGACGGATCAAGCTCCGCCCCTCGAATATGCCAAACCAGTTCAAGAATTCTGTCGATTTCGGCCTCAATTTGATCAACTTTGTCTTGCTCTAAACCCTCTAGGACTCGATCGAAAAACTGAGCATAGGTCACCTCCTCTCCCTGGAGTAGCGCCACTGTTTCACCCGCTGGCGCTACATCTCTAGCAAAATCATGCAATCCCAGTCGTCTCTCCTTTTTCCGGGTCACCTCTGCTTGTAGAGTATTACGGTTGATATTATGCGGGAATTTGACTGACGCCTTTGTGAACAAAATTGCATACATGAGAAGATCATTAACAGGGACAGTTACGATTTCCCGATAAGTCTGCTCAACCGATGCTATAAAATCCGCCCCAATCAACCCTGCTGAAAACGCGCCCCGCAACACAAACCAAATTTCTGCTATAAAATCTGGATCTCCGTTGTTGGTAAGTTCTCGATATTTTGCTAAGTAAGGGTCCTGCTGGCGCCGACGCTCCTCCTGCAGGGCAGTCCAAGGGTCAAGCAAAGGGGGTTGTTGTCTTGGTTGGGGGGCTGCGATGGCGATACTCCCTGGGACCGGAGCAGCCCCTTCGTCTGCAGGAATTCCAGATGAGACATTTGCGCCAAAGCTTCCAGTTTGTGCAGCAGAGGTTCGATTTGCCTCGATATCTTTAACAATTTGACTTAAGGTTTCAAGGCTGTTTTTCAACTGAATCAATGCGTCTTTCGCACCATCTGATCCTGTGTCATCTGAGAAAAATCTTAAGATAAACATACTCACAAGGAGTCCGATGGACATGACTAATGCCCCAATAGCCAGAGGAATCAATGCAACATCGTCAAAGATTGCACCAACCAAATTATTGGCAACGACGAATGTTGCTGCACCACCAATGATCACAAGTTGAGATTTTAGCCATGGCGCAATGCGCTTAAGGGCGGATTGTAGCCATGATTCTTTGGAGCCACTCTCTTGATAGGTTGCTAGATTCGCAAGATCCGCACGAGCATTTTCGACAGCGTCTTGAAGTTTCTGTCTTTGGCTTTCTGTCAGATCTGGATCGGTTAATAAGGCCGCAGAAGCATCAATAATTTGTCGTATTATCGACAGATATTCTTGCCCTTGTTCATCTTGACTCGTGGGTGTAGAAGAATTGGCAACTTCGCTTCGACGTTGAATATTAGCAGTCGAAGCGCTGTCTTGGCGCTGAATATTGGGGATTGCGGCGGCGTCAGGGGCTTCCTTAGCTTGGAGAAGTTTTAGGTCTTCTTGCTGCCGCTGTTGCGCCTCTTCGCAGTCCGTGCATTTAGCCTGCACGGGGGGGGGATTTGCAACTGCCTCAGAGGCGTACGGTTCTGATAAATTGCCCCAGGCCCTTGCATCCCACCACCTGGCGTCTTCAATCTCAGCGGTGAAATTAGGTTCGCTGGCAGTGGGGTCAGCCTCACTGGGCGGTGAAGTGGGAGAGCGATCCCCGCTCAGATCGATAAATAGCCGAGGGTCTAAGGGATAGCGCTGGACTGCGGTTTGTTCCTCTGCTTCGCTGAAGGGGCGGCTAGGCAACCGATGGGAAACTGGAGCAACGAATGACTCTGGAGAGGCCTGTTGAGCAGCACGAGTATACATTGCATTGATGGGCCAGGGAGGACAAGCGCAAGCGCCAGGAATATTATGTCATAGCTCTGGCTGCCTAACCTGAATTGTCAGAAGCGCTAGAGCGTCTTGTTTTAGCTTTTTCAACTACTTTCATTTCATGAGTCTTAATTGCTTTGGCTAATTACACTATAGACGAATGGCGCTGAAATAAGCCATGTGGGCAATGCCCACCCTACCGAATATCAGGGCTTTTAGCGATCAATAAACTCTTATTTCAGTGCCATTCCACTATAGACTTATTCTGTCTCTAGAATAATTTTAACTGGATAAAGGGGCGCAAAGCGTTTGATAGGCAAACAACTTAAGCAAAAATCATAAGCCAAGAAGCAAAGGGCGGAAGTATAGGATGCAAACGAATCAAACCTTAGATCAGCAACACCCTAACCCTTGGTATCTTGCCAACCGAGATTATTGTTTGCAAGCGATCGGCCAAATTCTTTGGCGACTTGAACAGTTTACCAATCGCGAGGGAGGGCAGACTTCGACATCCCCTCCTGAAGTCCCCACAACCGAGAATTTTCCTCCAGATCGCCCACCAGCGCTGGAACACATCTGCCAACAATTTGGCTTATCTAGCTTTGAACGTCAGATCTTACTGTTGTGTGCCGGGGTGGAAATCAATCGCACCATTGCCGCCTTGTGCGCCGCTAATCACAAAGATCCAAAAGCCTACGCCACCCTCAGTCTGGCAATGGCCGTGTTTGGCGGCGCGGATTGGCGGGCGCTGTCTCCCAAAGCGCCCCTACGTCGTTGGCATTTAATTGAGCCAGGGGCAGGCCCTGTGCTGACCCATAGTCCCCTTCGGATTAATGAGCGTATCCTCCACGAACTGATGGGGGTTCCACATTTGGACCATCAACTCGAAGGCATCCTCACGCCTTTGCCTAACCTAAAGACTAAACTCGACTCAGATCCGTCTTTTCTACCGCCCTCCCACCAAGAACTGGCTCAGCGCATCGCCCTCTGCGGGCTTTCAACCTCTGTCCCGCCTCAGGCTGCAGAACTGATGACGGACAATCGTTCTACGCCCACAGCCGCGACTCTCCCTGGAGCCGCTTTCTCTGGGGTCGATCAATATCCGGCGATTCAACTCTGTGGCGGAGACTATGAAACGAAGTGGGCGATCGCCGCCGCTGCGTGCGCTAAAGCGAATGTGACGGGACTCCTGATCAATACCGCCGTTTTACCCACAGAACTGAGCCAACTTAATCTGATTGAGACTCTTTTGTTGCGGGAAGTGGTTTTAACTCCCTCTGTGCTGATTCTCGATTGTGAATCAACACCACCAGTTGCAATAGAGAGGAGCCATCGCTCATCATCCCTCGAAACAGCAGTCAACCACCTGATTGAGTCCCTACAGGCCCCCTTTATTATGTTCACCCCTGATCGTCGATCTACTCGGTTGCGCCGTCTGTTAAACTTTGATATTCAACCCCTCAAGCAAGTAGAACAACAGTTGCTTTGGCGATCGGCATTAGCGCCGCTTGAACAAACCCTCAACGGAGCAATGATTCATCCTCTCAATGGCTACATTGGAACCCTGATATCTTACTTTAATCTTTCCCCCAGCGCCATTGAAGCCGCCAGCCAAAGTGTTCAACAACGCCTGCCCGTGTCTGCTGAGGCGGCAGATGGGGCCGCCTCGCTAGCCCCAGAACAGGTTAAGGAACTCCTGTGGGGAGCTTGTTTAGCCCAAGCTCGTCCTCATATGGAAGATTTAGCTCAATGGATTCAATCCGCCAACACCTGGCAGGATCTAGTCTTGCCTGATAAAGAGAAACAGACGTTGCGAACGATCGCGACCCATGTGCGACAACGGGCTCAGGTGTATGAACGCTGGGGATTTGCGGTTAAAAGTCAGCGCGGATTAGGAATCAGTGCTTTGTTTGTTGGCGAGAGCGGCACCGGCAAAACGCTGGCAGCCGAAGTTTTGGCCAATGAGCTGAACTTGAATCTCTATCGCATTGACCTCAGCACTGTGGTCAGTAAATATATCGGAGAAACAGAAAAGAACCTACGACGAGTGTTTGACGCCGCCGAAACCGGTGGGGCCATTCTGTTATTCGATGAGGCGGATGCGCTATTTGGCAAGCGATCGGATGTCAAGGACTCCCACGATCGCTACGCCAACATGGAAGTCGCCTATCTCCTCCAACGCATTGAGGCGTATCGAGGACTGGCTATTCTCACGACTAATATGAAAGCCGCGATCGATCAAGCCTTTTTACGTCGAATCCGCTTCATTTCTCAATTTCCCTTCCCAAACGCTCACCAACGGGCAGAAATTTGGCGACGGGTTTTTCCCCCGGATACCCCCACCCAAAACCTGGCATTCAATAAGTTGGCCAAACTCAACGTATCGGGGGGCAATATTCGTAATATTGCTCTCAACGCCGCCTTCCTCGCAGCAGAGGCGGGAGAACCTGTGCAAATGAAACATCTGCTCCAGGCCGCCCAAAGTGAGTACATTAAGCTGGAGAAGCCTTTGACAGATGTAGAGGTCAAGGGTTGGATTCCCAAGGAAGCATAAAGTAACTCAAGCTGCTAGCCATTCACTTCTCTGGCATGAAATTACAGCTTGAGCGCTAGCGCCATCGATCAATTCTGAGTCCCATGGCTGGAGCCGACCGATACCGACGGGAAGAGCGGGCGAGGCGACGGCGATTCTCTGGTCTCCTGATCAACGGCTGACAAAAAACCAGGCAACGGTATTTCCAACGTCCACTGTTTGTCTCGGAAGAACAGCACTTGATAAACATGCACACTGCCATATCGAAAAGACGCCTCAGACGATTGTAGATAGAGACGCCACATTCGCTGAAACCGCTGATTATATCGAGGCGATAGGGCGGCGATCGCCTCACGATTGGCGATAAAATTCTCACACCAGCGTTTCAAGGTCTCAGCATAGTGAGGTTTGAGGTTTTCACAGTGGGCGATTGAGAGCTTAGCTATTCGCATTTCTCGGGATATCTCATGGAGCTGCGGGATATATCCACCGGGAAAGATATACTTGTCCATCCAAGGGCCGATATTCTCAGAGCTTTCTGTCACAATTGTATGCAGAAGGCCCGTACCGTGAGGTTTTAAAAGATCTCTTGCCTTCTCCATAAATGTGGCGAAATTTCCCTTGCCGACATGCTCAAACATACCGATGCTGACAAACTTGTCGTACTGCCCCGAAACTTCTCGGTAATCAAGCACTTCAATCTTGATGCGATCCGTCAGCCCGTGCTTGGCGATCCGTTCTTGCGCGAGTTCAGCTTGTGCTGGACTGAGGGTGACGCCGACGCCAGAAACGCCATAGTGCTGGGCTGCATAAATCAGCATGCCGCCCCAGCCGCAGCCGATATCAATCAGTGACTCCCCAGGCTTAAGGGCCAGCTTCCGACAAATCACTTCATATTTCTGATGCTGCATCGTTTCGAGATCGTCCGTCGATCGCAGCTGATATCCGCAGGAGTAAGTTAGGGTGGGGTCTAAAAATAGCTGATAGAAATCATTGCCCAAGTCATAATGATACTGCACATTTTTACGACTGTTTTGAATCAACAGCGGGACTGTCTTCAGCCGCTGCGTAATGATCTTCAGCGCCAGGGGCGCGGTTAGCTTTTGACTCGCTTTTGAGTACACTCGATTGCGATAAAACAGCCCAATCAGCTCCACCAAATTATCATCGGCTTCGTCCCACCAGCCATCCATATAAGCTTCACCAAAGCCCAACGATGCAAAGGTAAGAATGCGATCGTAGGTACGCTGATCGCGAATTGTGAGATGCAAATGGGGCTTAGAATCTGGCCTGCCAAAGTTAAAGACTCGACCATTGGGATTCGTAACGGTCAGATAGCCGTCTTCGATCAGGCTAAAAAGCTGATAGAGGTAGCGTTCGCCACTGGGCAGATTTTCCATGAGCTTGGGGGTAGTAGAGCTAACCTAGCTTAGCAAAGTAAGGAAAAGGGAAGCAGGAAGAACGAAAGGGGGCGTCAAC
>JAKSDM010000311.1 GCA_022360135.1 Pseudanabaenales cyanobacterium
ATGTTTAGAGACGTTGAAAAAACGCCCAACTTTTCGAGCCTTGAGCAAACCGTCATTGATTTTTGGAAAACCCGCCACATTTTCCAAAAGTCGATCGCCAAAGACGCGCCGCAAGGGGATTTCGTCTTCTATGAAGGTCCGCCCACCGCCAATGGTAAACCGGGGGTTCACCATGCTATTTCTCGGGCCTATAAAGACCTATTCTTGCGCTATAAAACCATGCAGGGCTATCGGGTGGCGCGTAAAGGCGGATGGGACACCCACGGCTTGCCGGTGGAGTTGGCGGTGGAGAAGCGCTTAGGGTTTACTAAAAAATCAGACATCGAAGCCTTCGGTATCGCCAAGTTCAACCAACTCTGTAAAGAGTCCGTATTTGAGCGTATTCAAGATTGGAATGCGATGACCGAACGGATTGGCTACTGGCTGGATCTGGATAATGCCTACATCACCTATGAGAATGCCTATATCGAGTCCTGCTGGTGGCTGATGAAGTCGCTCTGGGAACTGGATCTGCTGTTTGAAGATTATCGCTCCACCTGGCACTGTCCGCGCAACAACACCAGCCTCTCTGATCACGAAGTGGCGCAGGGCTATCGAGAGACCGAAGATCCTTCGGTTTATCCGAAATTTCCAGTTGCCGCCCGTCAATTAGGGGAGCGGGGCCTGTTTGACGATGTCGTAGATGATGCGACGCAATCGGTTTATCTACTGGCTTGGACCACCACCCCCTGGACGCTGCCAGCGAACGTGGCGATCGCCATCAACCCCAATGCAACCTATAGTCTGGTTGAAGCGCCTGCTCAGCATGGAGAAAAAAACCGGAAAGATCGATACATCCTGATTCATGAGAGGGTGGATCAAGTCTTTGGCGAAGGGAACTACCACACCCTCAAGACCTTTTCGGGGGATGGGATCGTGGGGCTGCGCTATGAGCCTATCCTGCAAGCCCGAGTCCCCGAAGGCGGAGACCTCACCCACGCCTTCCAGGTGCTGGGGGACGACCAGGTGATAATCGGGGAAGGCACAGGAGTGCTGCATATCGCCCCCGCCTATGGCGACTTGGACTTAGGCCGCAAATACCATCTGCCCCTGCTATTCTCAGTCGATCTGCTCGGCCAGATGTACCCAGAGGTGAAACTGCCGGATGCCCACGCAGGGGAAGGGCCGTACACGGGCAAGTTTTTCAAAGACGCCGATCAATTTATCAGCCAAGATTTGCTATCCCACAATCTGTTGTACCGGGCCACCACCTTGACCCATACCTATCCCTTCAATTATCGGGATAACACGCCGCTGATCAATTACGCCAAAAAGAGTTGGTACATTCGCACAACAGCAGTCAAAGATCAATTGCTGGAGAACAACGACAAAATCAATTGGCATCCAGACTATATCCGAGAGGGTCGTTTTGGCGATTGGCTCAGAAACAATGTTGACTGGGCCTTGTCGCGCGAACGCTATTGGGGGGCTCCTTTGCCGATCTGGGTGAG
>JAKSDM010000753.1 GCA_022360135.1 Pseudanabaenales cyanobacterium
AATTGACACAGAGCTTCAACTTCCTCCACTTTCGTTTCTTTAAAGACAGTGGTGTTCAGATAGATGTGGTAGCTAAGCTCTTTCCCCCTTTTCACCATCTCAATCGCTCGGTCGAAAACACCTTGACGGTTGCAAACAAAAACCCTCACATCAATCCGGTAAGAAAGTTACTCGACTCTCAAAAAGCTGGCTTCAATTCTAATAAATCCCATTTGTTGCCATATAAGTCTTTGAACACGGCTACTATTCCGTAGCTCTCATGCCGAGGCTCTTCTACAAAATCAACCCCCTTTGATTTCATTTCATGGTAATCTCTATAGAAATTATCGGTATGCAGGAATAAAAACACCCGCCCTCCGGTTTGATTGCCCACATGCTTTCTTTCTTCTGGGTTCTTGGCTTGCGCCAATACAATAGCCGTTTCATTCTGACCGGGCGGCGCAATGAGAACCCAGCGCTTACCCTCTATCGGGGTATTTTCTATCAGCTTAAATTTGAGCTTCGTTGTAAAATACTCGATCGCTTCATCGTAATCTGCAACGACTAATGTGACATAGCCAATTTTCTGTTCAACCTTCAACACTTGCTCAGCCGTCAGATGCAGACTAGGGAAAGTGGCGGAGATGATAGTCTGATTGCCTCGAAACAACTGAATTTCATACTCCCCATCTACCAACTTACAGGATGAAGGCGGCAACTTCTTCATGTTGGCCTGTTGGCTCCAAATCAAATACCTCTCCATCAATCAGTTCATAGCAGTTATGGTCACCATAACGGGCGAGAAACTGAGCAAAGCTCAGGGGCTTCTGCTGTATTGGTGGGTTGGTTGCAAGGGCCATAAATTATCTCAGTCACAATTAATACCATCAGTCTATCAAAACTGAACTAACTATTTCTACGCTAGGAACTTTGACTACAAGTGGAACAAAGTCACGGCTATTTGAGTGGCGAGACGCCAAAGTGTTGAGCTGTGTCAAGAATTATCTGTCGGCGTCCAATAAACCGTGGCAGAATCTCTAGAGCCGCTTGATGTTGAGATGCCCCAGCGTGACTCATGCAGCAGTCGGACAGGAGGATTGGTCGATATCCGTGTTCAAAAAGGTCGACGCACGTCTTGAGGACGCAAATATCTGTGTCGATTCCACAGACATAGAACTCGGAGAGATCGTTTGCTTTTGCGAAATCGAGAAACTCCTGCGAAACACAGGAGTAGATGTGTTTGTCAATCACGAGTGTCGGGTACGCAGACAATGTGGATACGATGTCGATTTCAGGTGAAGACCGAAAACGTGTCCACGATAGGAGTTTTTCGTATTGGCTACCGCATGGATTCGAGAATCGCGAGAAGAGGCGATGTTCAAATGGCTTTTGTTCGAGTAACGCCTTGATCCTGTCCGGTATGTGCACGGATGCGGGGGACATAAATCCATTCTGAACATCGACGACGATTATTGCTTCGGGCATATGTCTCTTTACCAGCTAACGACCAAGCTCACCCGCTGCCAATGACCTTTGGCTCCCAGCAGATAACTTTGAACGAGGCTCCAGACGTCATAGCCATCGATTCATACCTGTAATCAGCAACGCCAATCAATCGCACCGCTTAGCTGATTTACCCATTTTGCTGGAACGTCCTCTGATTCACAATTCCAGATACTCCCGCAAGAGATGGGCATGAGTACTTAGCAGAGTGATGTTGCTTGCGAACCAAAATAGCTGGAATCCCCACGGTTTCAGCGCCAAGTATATCGGCTGCATAGCTATCTCCAACCATCCACACATTGCACTTTTTGGGCAAAGTTGACAACACATGTTTGAAGATAGATTCGTTGGGTTTTTCAAAGCCGATCTTCGCAGAAGTGAAAATTTGCTTGAAGTAATCACCAAGGCCGAGAGCACGTACTAACTTGGGTAATTCAGGAACATGATTTGACAAAATATGATGTTGCCATCCCTTGCTGATTAGCCCAGATAAGCAATCTTCTACATCATCATAAACAGCCCAATTTTCGCTTTGTGTGTACTCATTTCGGACAGATTGCGATAAGCGCATTGAATATTCATGAGGAAGCCCAGCATTTTTGTATGCATTGTAGAACACAGGCTCTAAATCTGACCACCACTGTTCCGAAGAGCGTTGCCCGTAATCTGCTTCGGGTGAGTGCCAGGGAAAGCCTGATTGCAGATGCGGCCTGATTGCGTCAGCAGTAACTTCATTCTCTGGAAATATTTGTTGAGCAAGGCTTGTGAGAGCACCAGACCACATTCCATCACGATGGGCTAATGTACCGTCAAAATCCCAAAGAATTACATTCAAATTCATAGTCCATTCCACTGTAGGATGTGTTAGCGCTTGGAGGCGTTGTGATTTTCGTGGAATCAGTTTTTCACTAAATTCCTTAACTGTTTCAATACTCGCAAAACATGATACAAATCATTTCCACGATTGAGCAGTGAAAATAGGTCAGACATTGCATACTGGGGGCCATCCCCTGGCATTAGCTTTAGGAACAGAAACTCACTCCCATTCAAGACAACGCCAAAAGCTGGTCTTTCTGCACTCGGACCCGCTAACATATAGGCCAAGGCTTGGGGAATTGCCTTCGTAATCGAAAACTCCGAATTTTTAGCTTCGATGACAGTGACCCACAATTGACCTTGGATCACCACGACATCAATACAGCCTTGAATGACTTCCCCCTCATCCGCCGCCGATACCTTAATATTAGTCTCACCCTCTACCCGAAACGGCGATTCATAAAAGCCTGCTAAATCTAACAAAGGCGAAAGCACTACCATCTTTACGATGCTTTCCATCACCGGATATTCCAGCAAGTAGAGGTAATTCCGCTTAATTCGATCGAGGGCATGCTGTTCTGCTTTAGTGAGTTCTGGTAAGTCATCAAACCATTCTGCAAAGAATGCCTCATCCTGCACCAATTGCAGCCCAAACCTTGTCTTTAGATCATGAAGCTTGATGTTCCTGGCTGAGATCGTCTGAGTCATGTAGATTTGCCAGAATAGTTCATATGTTAATTATTCATCAACGCCTGATGATCCTCGGCCTCACTGGCTAGGCGCTCTAACTCCGCCGCCAGGGCATAGTAGGCGGCGGCGCTATCCTCACTCAGTCGCTCGCCGGCTAGGTCGGCCAGCCAATCCGCGAGTTTAGCCAGTCCTTCGCTGACGCTAATACTCTCTAGGTCTAGATCTTTCATCGCCATCCAATACGGCCATACTGTAGATGTATAACCCATTCTACTAGGGGGTGCGTCCGAATTTTCCCTGGTGGTTCTACTTTCTCCAGGGACTCTATCGTCAAGCGATAATTTAGGCGGTAGTCGACTTAAATCCAGCATGGTGATCTACAGGGATGACCCGAGAAAAATCCCTAGATTCGTGCTATAAAAGCTGTCACCCATTGGCCTCCATTGCCTCCATCATCCGTCCCTTACCGACCCAACCTGCCATGACGCCCTCCAAATTCAACTTTTTCCAGCACTGGTATCCGCTGACGCCGATCGCTGATCTGCGGCCAGACTATCCCATCGCGGCGACGGTGCTGGGGGTGAAGATAGTGCTCTGGAAACCTCGCCAGGCTGAGACCTATCGAGCCTTCCTCGATCGCTGCCCCCATCGCCTAGCCCCCTTAAGCGAAGGGCGGATAGATGAACAGAGCGGTTACTTAATGTGCAGCTATCACGGTTGGCAGTTTGATCAGCGGGGTGTTTGCCAATCGGTGCCCCAGGCGGAAGCCAACTTTCAACCCGCCAAGCAGGCCCAACTGTGCGCCACGGTCCTACCCAGCCAGATCGCCAATGATTTGTTTTGGGTCTGGCCCGACCCCAACAGCGCTGATTTGGCCGCCCAAACCCCCCTGCCCCTGTCGCCCCAAGTGGATGCTAGCAAAGGCTTTGTATGGGACTCCTATGTGCGCGACCTGGAATACGACTGGCAAACTCTGGTGGAAAATGTTGTCGATCCCAGCCATGTGCCCTTTGCCCACCATGGCCTACAGGGAAATCGCTCCCAGGCGGGGCCGCTGCCGGTTCAAGTCACCCAATTTACAGCGGAGCGCATTGAGGCGAAGACCAAAGGGCGCTTGAACACCCAGATCGTTTTTGAGCCGCCCTGTCGGGTGGAATATGCGATCACCCTGGGAACCTCTGGTAAACAGGTGGGCTTAGTCACCTATTGCATTCCCACCGTGCCGGGGAAGTGTCGCATTGTGGCCCAGTTTCCCCGCAACTTCGCCCTCACTTTACATCGCCTGACACCCCGCTGGTGGGTCCATGTGAAAATCCGCAACGCCGTGCTGGATGGGGACATGATCTTGCTGCAACAGCAGCAGCAAAAATTGCAACAGCAAACCCAAACCCAAGATTGGAAAAGCGCCTATACGCTTCCCACTAGCGCCGACAAGTTTGTGATTAAATTTCGCCAATGGTTCGATCGCTATTGCCAGGGGCGATTACCCTGGTCGACCTGCAGCGCCGAGAGCGAGGCCGCGACACCAAGAGATCGCCGCCAGATGCTCGATCGCTACCACCAGCACACCCAACACTGCCAGAGCTGCCGGAAGGCGCTGAAATCCATCCGTTATCTACAATGGGGCTTCCTGGTCTACTTTATTTTGAGTTTGA
>JAKSDM010001464.1 GCA_022360135.1 Pseudanabaenales cyanobacterium
AATAGTTTACTAGTAATTGAAGCGAAAAATGATGATTTGACCCGAGGATTTACCCAGCTTGCAGTCGAGTTGATCGCCCTAGCGGAGGTTGAAGAACAGGACCTATTCTATGGCGCCGTAACGATTGGCAATGCCTGGAACTTTGGTAAGCTCGATGTCAAGCAGAAACAGATTATTCAGGACATTCCCCTCTACTCAATTCCCAACGACTTGGAGGTATTGATGAAGATTTTGGTGGGAATTATGGCCACAGCATAACCGTTGAGCAATCAATGGTCGTTAGACACTGCGATCGCACCCTTGATCTCAAAGCAAGATCGGCCCATCTCCTGATTAGGGCATTCTGAGCAGAGAGCTTACCAGTTTGACTGCTAACCCATTACGCAGAGATCAGTAGACCTATTCCAATGACCTCTCCCCAGCGATCGCGCCTGTATGTCTCTGCTCAAACTGCGCCTAACCGATGGTTGGCAGTCAATTTATCCGTTCTCTTTCCGGGGTTAGGGCAGATTTACAGCGGGGGCGTTTGGAAAGGATTGTTAATTGCGATCGCCAATGCGAGTCTACTGCTTTACGCAACCTGGTCAATCTTTGGGGCAGAGGGCGACATCCTCACAGGGCTCTGGCTGCTGGCGATCATTTTAAGCATTTATCTGATCAATTTATTCGATACTCATCGCAGCATCGCCAATTCCCAACAACCCCTTATTCCGTCTAAAAAAATACCCAGTGACCCCTGGTACGCCGTTTTCCTCTCACAAATTCTGCCCGGACTGGGGCATTTGTATCTTCAACAAACCGTCATCGGTGGACTGTTCTTAGTCAGTTGGATCGCGATCGCTCTTCTGGCAGCCGCCCACTCCCGCCTGCTGCCCTTACCACCCATCATTTGGTCAATCGCTTGCCGCCATGTCTACCATATCTCAGTGCAAGGCCGCTCCTCCAGCAAACAAATGATTGGGGCTATCATCCTCGGCATCCTCCTGATCAGACTTTCCCTCAGCTATATTCCCACTTGGATTGACCACTCAGTAAAGCAATTTATCGTGCCCAGCGAGTCAATGCTCCCGACCTTGCAACTCAACGATCGGATGTTTGTTAGTCAAGCAGCGGACTATACGCCTCAACCGGGAGATATCGTAGTGTTTCAAGCACCCAAGGCGGCTATTTCTGAAACAGAGGCGACAGCAGACACCTTCTTTGTCAAACGCATCATTGCCGTACCTGGGCAGCAGGTCCACATCACCAGGGGGCAAGTCCTGATCAACCAACAGCCTTTGATTGAATCTTACGTGCAACAAACCGCCAATTATGAGTGGGGACCCGAAACCATCCCCCCAGCGGCTTATTTCGTCCTAGGCGATCACCGCAACTATAGTTCAGATTCCCATGTTTGGGGTTTTTTGCCCCAATCTCACATTGTTGGTAAAGCCTACAAAATCTATTGGCCTCCGGAGAGGGTGAGGTCTCTATAAGGTTCTCTCACTAATGCTGAGGATTGAGTGGGGAGAGGGAGAGAGGGAGAAATTAAATTTTGAATTTTAAATTTTAAATTTTGGAGGGCTTTGCCCTTCTCGGAGAGTATTTTGAATTTTAGGTCTGGCTTCTCCACTCCCCAAATCTAAAACCACGCTCAAGATTGTAGCCAGTGTGCTCGTCTTTGAGGGAAACTAGGGGCACTAGAGTTGCGGGAGGACTGAAATTATGACAGAATTTTTAGATTTCTTAAGACATAAGTACGCCTACGTTGCGATCGGGGAATTTAAGCCCGGTACATTCGCCGAAGCGCGGCAACTGTATGAAAAGGCGGTGTCAACCTACACGGAGAGCTTCAAGGGCGCCTATCTGCTCCAAGAACCGGGAACTGATCGGGGAATTGCGATTATTCTCTGGGAAAACATTGAAGATATGGACGCTCACCACAATGAAATTTACGAAGCAGCCTTGAAAAAGATATCTCACTTGTTTGCAACGCCTCCCATTACTACCTTCTACGAGGTATGTAGTGAAATTGGCCTACCCGATGAAGTCAAGAAATTGGAGATGAATAAAGTATCTTGAGAAG
>JAKSDM010000445.1 GCA_022360135.1 Pseudanabaenales cyanobacterium
GCAGAGGTGCGTCTTTCCTGCACCAGGTACTGTTCGATCGGGGCGTACCCAGTTGTAATCAGATTGGTGTGGGTTTGCACCTGACCAGGGGTAAATTCTCGGGCAATGCCAAAATCAATCAGTACGACATCACAAGCGCCCTGGCGCAACATAATATTTTGCGGCTTGATGTCCCGGTGAAGCAGGCCATTGCGATGCACTACCTTGAGGGCTTCCCCAATCTGCCGAATATAGTGAACGGCTTTGGCTTCAGCTAGGGGATTCCCAGGGAATACCACCGCTTCTAAGGTTTGGCCGTCAATGAAATCCATTACCATATAGGGCAAATCGTCTTCTACAAAAAAGTCACTGACCCTAACAATATTGGGATGGATGCATTGGGCTAACCGTCGTGCTTCGTTTTGGAATTGGCGCTGCAAATCTTCAAAGTTAAGACTCTTTTGACTGGCAGGGTTTAAGGTTTTAATCACAACCCGTTGTCCCAAGTAATGATGCATCGCCTTGAAGGTGACGCCAAAGCCGCCTTCTCCAAGAATCTGCTCAAGGCTGTATTTATCCTCTTGCAGGGTTTTGCCAATCCATCTGTTTTCCTTACCCATTGATAGATACCATTATCTTTTGTAAACTAACTCAAGGGAGTTTTCATTTATAATGTTTCCTTAAGGTTTCAGATTCCTTTCTGAATTTAATTACGAGAGGTAAACATCAACGCTTCAGCTAGCAAATGGCGGTTCCTAAAACGATTCTCGCCATTAGCCTTAATTACAGCAAGTTAGGGGAATTAATACATGAGCAGCACCGACGCTACAGCCAATGGACAAACCGCGGAAACTGTGGGGACACCCAATGAGGAATTCAAAGGGAGCTTGGTTAAGTCTGATGCAACTGAGGGCAAAGTAATGGTTTTAGAGGACAATACCCGTTTGGTTCAGTCTAGTGTTTTGCCGAACAACCGCCCCATTGCGGCTAGCGACCTTGAGGTCGTCAATACACTGACATTTGCAGGCATGCGGCCAGTTATGGCGGACACCATGAAGTTTGTCAACGTAGATACGCTGCCTGGACACCGTCCCATTGCTGCAAGCACACTTCAGATTTCTGATGTGGGTTTTCTGCCTGGGAATCGTCCCATTGCCTCTAATGACATTGACGAAGATCCCGCAACCCTGATGGGGTATCTTGATTAGGACGGATTCTGAAGAGAGTCTCAATTGAGAACGTTCGGTCGATGTCTTTGCCCCGCTTGTAGAGGTAGCGTAAAGCTATGAATGCTTCCTCGAATCTATTGGATATGAAAGGTTCAAAGCTGTCAGTCATAATCTAGCAACTCGCAGCAAATCAATCATAAAAAGCCACTTAGTTAATCCAGGTGGCTTTTTACGATTGGCGATTATGTCAAACCAGGTAAAACAGATTTAATGCCTAACAAACAAAGTCAAAATATATGAATATAGCCAGATTATGTCTGTACAGGATAGACAAAAAAGCTGAGGAGAGACAATTATGTTAAGTCTAGGCGGATTCGGAGGCGGCGTAAACACTCACCTTTTTCCGTCCCTTACCTCTTCGCTCAAAGGTAACGACGCCATCGATCAAAGCAAACAAGGTATCGTCGCCGCCCCGACCGACATTGTTACCCGGATGGAACTTAGTGCCCCGTTGTCTAACTAAAATATTCCCCGCTCGCACCATTTGCCCCCCATAGCGCTTCACTCCCAAGCGCTGAGCATTTGAATCTCGACCGTTTCGTGTACTACCTGTTCCTTTCTTGTGAGCCATTGCTTCTTTTCCTATTCTCTCTATAGTCTATAGATCTTTGGGGTTGGCTTGCCCGGAATCCACTAATAATGAATTAATCTTGGCAGGCAATTCTACTGTCTATTAAGGCGAGTGAGTCCACTGTCCGCCTAGTTAATCTTCTGTAGAGGCTTATTCTTCTTCAGATTCAGCGGACGACGACGCAGGGATTTCTTCATCCGTTGTATCTCCAACCGGAGTTTCTATCTCTGCTTCCGATGGAACTGAGGTCTCTGTAGATTTCTCGACCGTTTCTACCTCGACCGTTTCCTCAACTGTAGATTTCTCGACCGCATCTACTGCGACCGTTTCCTCAACTGCAGACTCCTCGACCGCATCTACTGGGACAGTTTCCTCAACTGCAGACTCCTCGACCGCGTCTACCTCGACAGTTTCCTCAACTGCAGGCTCTTCGACCGCCTCTACTGCGACCGTTTCCTCAACTGCAGGCTCTTCGATAGGAGTATCTAAAATAGGGGCTGCCTCTTCCAGCAGTGAAGTTCCTGACTCTAGAGATGCTCCAGCCAGGAGGTCGCCATTCAAACTAATGGAGTTAATCATCAGGCGGGTTAGTTCTTGCCGATGACCCTGCTTCTTACGCGTCTTTTTCTTCGGGCGCATCTTGTAAACGATGATTTTACGGCCCCGTAGGTGACGCATAACTGTTGCTTCTACGGTTGCTTCCGCTATCAGAGGCTGACCAATCGTCGCCTCGCCATCGTGTTCGATAAATAAAACTTGATCTAGCGTAATTTGATCATTGTCTTCGACAGACAATCGCTCTACATCATAGAAACGTCCAGGCTCAACCTTAAGCTGCTTACCACCTGTCTCGATAATTGCATAGGTCATTGGTGATATCCTCCCAGTAGCCGTACAGGTAGCCGCCCAATCAATTGCCAATGAAAATAGCGGCGTTTGGAAACTTCAACCTGTTCCGAGCAAAAATAATTAGCCAGTTAACTATCATTACGAATTTTCATCGTGACTGTCAAGAAATTGGTCTCAACCAATTTCTTGAGATCATCCGAAACGGCTGTTCCCCTGCCTCCCCTGCCCTGCCCTGCTCCCCCTGTCTCCCTTGCCCTCTTCCTCCTTACTGCTCTAGCCAAACTGATACCGATCCGCCATTGCAGCGAAATTCTCCCCATCCATCATCATTGGTATATACAGGTTCCTTAACCTGTTCAGTTAAATCAAATAATTGAGTATTTCGCTTCCCGACCTCCATCCATTTGCCGCCGCTAGGACCATTGCTCATGATCACCGCCATAGCTTTGGGATGATCGACATTGCCCAAACGGGTCCAGCCAATAATGTCTCTATGATCAAAATAACTATACTGATCGCCATGGGCATAATGCTTGCGGGCGTAGAGAAATTTGTCGATGATCCAGCGCTGGGAATCCAGCCAAATCTCATAGCCCTTGTCCTTATAGTGAGCCCCGTAATAATCTGCATAGAAGACACAGGGATAACCTTCTCGCCGCAACAGAATGATGGCGTAGGCTAAGGGCTTAAACCAGGATTCAACCACATTTTCCAGGGATTGTAGGGGCTGTGTATCGTGATTTTCCACTAGCGTGACCGCGAGGGCGGGCTGGTGTTGCATCAATGACCCGTCTAAGATTTTCCGCATGTCGTAAGCGCCGCACGAGCAGCTAGCTTGATGGAAATTGTTTTGTAAGGGGGCATCGAATAAGGACATCTTTCCAGCCGTCGCCTCAAGATACCAGTGCAGGGTTTCTGTATTCGTTGTCCAATACTCTCCGACACAGAACAGATCCCGCTGAGCATGGTGACGCATATGGTCTAACCACTGTACAAAAAACCAGGAGGGGATATGTTTAATGGCATCCAGCCGAAAGCCATCTACCTCAGTTGTGTCGAGATACCATCGCCCCCAATACATCAACTCGCGGCGCACCTCTTCATGGTCCATGTCCAGATCGCAGCCTAGGAGGAAATCATAATTTCCCTTCTCTAAACTGACAAAGTTGTCAAAGCTTTTACCTTGCAGCAGGTAAACCGTATCCAGGTCGTTCGGTCTGTAGTGGTTGTAGTTGACCGCATCAAAATGCCGCCAATGCCATTCCATGCTGGAGTACTTACCTTGGCGATTAGGGAAGTTGAAGCCTGAATAAATCTCAATTTCCTGAACTCCATCGCAGGGTTGGGTGCGGTTGTATCGGTTGAAGGGGGTGGCTAGTACTTTTTCGGTGTGATCGCCTCCGTCCTTATAATTGAAGACGACATCGGCATAGACTTCAATGCCGACAGACTTCAGGGCTTTGATCGCCGCCAGGTATTGGTCGCGATCTCCGTACTTAGTGGGGATCCCCCCTTTCTGGTCAAACTCACCCAAGTCGAAGATGTCATAGACGCCGTAACCAACGTCTTCTCCGCCTCCCTGGCCTTTATAGGCAGGCGGCAGCCACAAGGCGGTAAAGCCTGCTTTGGCCAAATCGGCGGCGCTGTCTTTTAGCTGATTCCACAGAACGCCGCCAGCGGGAAAGTACCAGTGAAAAGCCTGCATCATAACGCCATTGATAGATGCCATAGATGTCCTCCTTGAGATAGGGACGTCAATTGGTAAAACCTGATGGTGAGATGAAGGGTTGCTTCATCTTTAACAAAAATATAAGCAGCTTTAGCGTAAAAAAAATTCCTGAATCTGACTCAATCCGTTGTCAAGAGTATGTATTAGGATGACGGAGTAACTGATCCGATGACTGACCTTGGCCTTTTAGTCCTTCAACTATTAGCAGATAGGTTGCTGCCTGCTCAACAAACCTCTAAACCGGCGACAGTTCAGCTGCAAGATGCCTTTAGATGGGAAAGAAAGGCGGTTGAAATGAACCGGATTACCACCTCTTCTCCGGTCGCTAATCAGCAGCCTGCGTTCAGTCGATCAGTTTCTTCTCAGTCAAGGCGGCAGACCCAAAGAAAACTGGGCGGACAATTGCAGGCTGCTTCCGATTCGACCAATAATTTCGTTAATTCCGCCGCTCAATCAGAGAATTTTTTGCGGCGGAGAACTGCTTTTGAGCGCCATGGAGTCCCTTCCTTGCCGATTGTATCTGTTCTGATCGATCAGAAACCAGAATTCAGTCAAGTGTTGTCCCGCGAGATCTCTGAAAATTCTCGGAAGCTTAGCAAGTCTGGCGGAGTCCTTGCCAAAGCGCAACTGAATCGCCAGCACGCCAACTCTCGCCAGACCTCAGTTCAACCCTTAGCTAGTCGGCTTCAGCTTTCTTCCCGGGCTTCAAGTTGGCTGGAGGCGTTTTCAAATTTCACTGGACCTCGCCCTGGTTCTGGGAGCCAGCTTTATCAACAGCGTTTGGCGGCTTTGAATTCAGGCCAGCTTTACACCCGTCTATCACCAGACAGTTTCTATGAACGTTGGGTGAATACCACCCATCAGCCAACCTATGAGCAATGGCGAAACCTACTGGCTCAAGAAGCTAAGGCTATGGAATATGGCCAGGGAGCCAATCGTCTGGCCGTCGTACTAGGAGACTCCCTTAGCCTTTGGTTGCCGCCGGAGTGGCTCTCCACGGATCGGTTCTGGCTCAACCAGGGCATCTCGGGGGATACTACGGTTGGGATCTGGCGACGACTATCTGCGTTTGCCCAAACTCGACCTGACACAATTCATCTGATGGCAGGCATCAACGATTTGAAAAATGGAGCGACTAATGCAGAGGTGGTTGGCAATTTGCGCCAAATCATGGGTCAGCTCCACCAGACTCATCCCCAAGCAAAAATAGTCGTTTACTCCATTTTGCCGACTCGGGCAGTGAATATTCCGAGCGATCGCATTCGCCGCCTCAATCAGCAAATCGAGCAGGCGGCTCAACAGGAAGGGATTGACTATTTTGATTTACAGCCCAACTTTGCAGATTCTGACGGAAACTTAAGTCCTGAACTGACCACCGACGGGATCCATCTCACTCCCCAAGGCTATCGCGTTTGGCAGTTAGCGTTGTTATCGGCCTAGAAATAGACTGCCAATGGTTTCAATCTAGACAGCTGGGAAAGCATTCAGCATTCAGCATTTTGGCTGACAGTTGATGGCTAGGGCGTATCGGTTGATAAAAAAGCACGCGATGTGGCGCCACAGAACAGCCGCTAACCACTAAAATTGAGTCTCTACCCGATGTGATTCAATTAGGCTGATTTCATGAAGTCATACCTGGCTGCCGCCGTCCAACTGAATAGCGTGCCGGATTTGCAAAAAAATTTGACTCAGGCGGAAGATTTAATCGAGCTGGCAGTGCGAAAAGGGGCAGAGTTAGTAACCTTGCCCGAAAACTTTTCTTTTCTAGGAGATGAGGCAGCTAAGATAGCCAAAGCTGAGGAGATTCACCAGGCTAGCGAACAGTTTATCAAAACGATGGCCCAGCGCTACCAGGTGACTCTTTTGGGCGGCGGCTATCCGACGCCTGCCCAAACAGGCAAGGTCTATACCACGGCTTTATTGGTTGCGCCAAACGGTCAGGAATTGTCCCGCTACGAAAAAGCGCATCTGTTTGATGTCAATCTGCCGGACGGCAACACCTATCAGGAATCTAGCAATATCCTGGCGGGCAAGAATTTGCCTTCGGTGTATCCATCGAAGGACTTGGGCAATTTGGGGATTTCAATTTGCTATGACGTCCGCTTTCCCGAACTCTATCGTCATCTCTCCCAAATGGGGGCGCAAGTTCTAATGGTGCCGGCTGCGTTTACCGCTTATACCGGCAAGGATCACTGGCAGATCTTGCTCCAGGCCAGGGCGGTGGAGAATACCTGCTATGTGGTAGCGCCGGCTCAAACTGGATTCCACAATGCTAGGCGGCAGTCCCATGGCCATGCGTTGATCGTCGATCCCTGGGGCGTGATTCTTGCCGATGCAGGGGAAGAGCCTGGACTTGCGATCGCGGAAATCAATCCTTCTCGATTAGAACAAGTTCGGCTGCAAATGCCCTCCCTAAAACATCGAGTTTTTCTTTAACACGGCAGAACATCCCCTTCTTAGTGATAAAACTAACCGATAACTCCTAACTATGAACGCTATGTCATCCAGAACTCATGTAAATTAGACAGGACGAGTTCTGCTGACTTGATGGTTGATCTAACCGGCTGGACAATTTCGCAAAGTCCAATCTCCCAGTTATTAGTTCCCCATCCAATGACCCCGGTGCTGGCCGAGGCAGCTGAGGCTGAGGTCGGCCCTTTAGTGCTGGCAGGGGTATTATTGAGCCTGATCACCGTTTTTCTGGCGGCCAAGATAGGGGGAGAAATATGCGCCCGCATTAACCTACCTCCGGTTCTGGGTGAGCTAGTGGGAGGGGTGGTTGTGGGGGTTTCGGCGCTTCACCTGATTGTGTTTCCAGAAGCTGTCGCTGAAACATCCGGGTCCCTCATTATCAACTTTTTGCAAGCGACAGCGGGGCTCCGACCAGAAGCCGCCCTCCCTGTTTTTCAGGGTGAGAGCGAGGTGGTATCGGTTTTGGCTGAATTAGGCGTGATCATCCTGCTGTTTGAGATTGGTCTTGAATCCGACTTGAAAGAACTGATCCGAGTTGGTCCGCAGGCGGCGGTGGTGGCGATTGTTGGTGTTGTCGCACCCTTTGCAGCCGGGACAATAGGCCTGATCGCCCTATTTGGCGTCCCAACAATACCCGCTATATTTGCTGGCGCTGCACTGACCGCCACCAGCATTGGCATCACGGCCAAGGTGTTGGCGGAGATACAACAACTCAGCTCCAAGGAAGGCCAAATTATTATCGGCGCGGCGGTGCTAGACGATGTTTTGGGGATTATTGTCTTAGCCGTTGTAGCCAGTTTGGCTAAAACGGGAGAAATCGAGATCCTGAATGTGATCTACTTGATTCTTGGGGCTGCTGTGTTTCTGGTGGGCTCGATCCTGGTAGGTCGGCTTTTGAGTCCTTTTTTCGTAGCCCTGGTCGAAGAACTGAGAACTCGAGGTCAACTGCTCATCAGCTCCCTGATATTTGCGTTTATCCTGGCTTACATCGCGGCAGCCATTCATCTGGAGGCCATTTTAGGCGCCTTTGCAGCCGGACTGATTCTGGCGGAAACCTCTAAACGCAAGGAGTTAGAAGAACAAATCAGTCCTATTGCAGACATGTTGGTTCCGATCTTTTTTGTCACAGTGGGGGCTCAAACCGATCTCAGTGTTCTTAATCCCACCGTGCCCAGCAATCGTGAGGGCCTCATTATTGCTTCCTTTTTGGTGATTGTGGCCATTATCGGCAAGGTGGTGACAGGATTCGCCGTCTTCGGCCAACCTGGGATTAATCGTTGGGCGATTGGAGTCGGCATGATCCCTCGAGGAGAGGTTGGCCTGGTCTTTGCTGGAGTGGGTGCGGCTAGCGGTGTTCTATCCGAATCTTTGGGAGCCGCCATCATCGTAATGGTAATTCTAACCACGTTTCTCGCTCCTCCACTGCTGCGCGTCGTGTTTAAAGACTCAGCCGTTGAAGCAGAGAAAGCTAGGTTGGCCGCCCCAGTTCTGGCGGAGGCAGATGGCCAGATGATGTCCGCCAATAATACAAAAACACCTGAACCCAAGGAGTCGGAGTCTAAGTCGGAGTCTTCCTAGGGGTGAGGAATCAAGGGAGATAGGGGAAAGATTGGGGTATGGGATGTAGGGGATGGGGTGTAGTCATGGTAACGGCTGAGGTTTTTTGATTTCCTTAGAAAAAACTCTAAAGACGACTACACTCTAGAAGTACCAAATCCAGCAACTAAGGTATATGGCGGGTTTCATTTGCATGGACTACATCCGATACCCTATACCCTGCCTCCACTGACATGTATTCCACACAAGCGAGAATCGCTATAAATACCTATGGTCAACTTCTTATCTTTGAGCAGTCGGTCCTGTGAACCTACCCGGATCGGTATCTTCGATAGCGGTGTGGGTGGATTGACAGTGCTTGAGGAACTCTATCGCCAGCTCCCTAACGAATCGATTCTCTATTTTGGGGATACAGCCCGTTTACCTTATGGAGATCGCTCCCCAGCGGAAATCCTCCAATTTGTCCGAGAGATTTTGGTCTGGATGAGGGAACAAGGGGTCAAGATGGTGATAATGGCTTGCAACACTAGTTCAGCCCTGGCTCTGGAAATTGTGCAGTCTGAGTTTCCTATCCCCATCCTGGGTTTAATTCTGCCGACTGCTCGGGCCGCTGTGAAAGCAGGCCGACGCATTGGTGTGATCGCAACGCCTACTACGGTCGCCAGTAATGCCTATCGACAGGCCGTTTTGGAAGTCAATTCCACGGCTCAGGTGTGGCAGGTAGGCTGTCCTGAGTTTGTGCCTCTGGTTGAGCAGAATCGGATTTATGATGCCTACACTCGAACCGTAGCCTTGGAATACCTTACCCCTTTACTCGATCAAAAAATTGACGCCCTGATTTATGGATGCACTCATTATCCCCATTTGGCTCCTGTGCTCCGTAGTCTTTTACCTGAGGGCGTCACCCTAATTGATCCAGCAGTCCACTTGGCGGCGGCGGCGGCTAGGGAACTTGACCTGCTGGGACTGAGAAGCTGCACTCCTGCTTTATTGACCCAGTTCTACGTGAGTGGCGATCCACGACAGTTTTCCCAACGTTCGGCTCAGTGGCTGGGCTATGCGCCCACTGTAGAGAAAATTCTGCTACCTAGATTTGAACCTAGTCAATCGACCTATCTGGAATCGGTCGATTAGGTTATGGCGTTCAGCGCCAGTGAATACACTATATTAATTGTAAAGGTGTTAGGAAGATTTAACTTTCCGGCTTACTTCGTCGCTCATAGAGCTTAGAAAGGGTCAACAGCAGAGCATAAACAACTAGGAGATAGCCAATTGCTAGGGCAGGGATTATTAAAGGCATAACGCTGGAGGTCATCGTAGGCTGAAAGATAGGGAAGATGGAGTTATGAAGAGATATTAGGGGAGTAAATTTAGAACAGGGGTAGAAAAAGCTAAACCTGTTCAAGTACAATCAGAACCAATTCCTCAAGGATGCGATAAATTTACTCGCCAAGGAATCCTTACGAATATAAGACAGCAGAACCATCTTAATTAGGTAAGTAGAGGTCCGATATGCTCAGACTAACTGCTTAGACTAAACTTAAGTCGTAGAAGAAACCTTCTCGAGTTAGTTAATACAGCAACTCAATAAGAGTACTAATACAACTCTCGGGACCACAGCAACCACACAAATGATGAATCTACTCCAACATTGCGTAGCATAACCAGCTTCTGCCACACTTAAGTCCGTAAGTCAGTTTATATAGTTTTTCTAAATTCTTAATATCAACTATAGCATATACTTATGCATTTATACAGAGGGTTTAGAGGATTCTCAGTGAGACTTAACAAATCTCAGAAGTCCTTAAATCTTTTTGTGGCGCTTGCCGCCAAACTGGGTCAAAAGTTAAAAGCAGCCATGCCCCGACCGAACTTTTCTCTTGCCGTAAATTAATCATTTAAAGTTATTTTAGTTGACTTTCGAGCCCCTATAGGGATGGCTAACTCTAAAGGCTATATTTCACATGAAGATAGGTTGACTTAGAATGAAGACAGGAATGTAAAATTTCGTAACCAAACCACCTGAGTCGGTCTATCCATGACTTCAGCAATTTCTCTTTTCTCGCCAGTCGAAGCAGACCTTTGCTTACTGGCGGATAATCTCAAAAATTTGGTCGGTGCTCGCCATCCCATCCTCCGTGCAGCAGCGGAACACTTGTTCGGGGCGGGGGGTAAACGAATCCGGCCAGCAATTGTTTTATTACTCTCACGCGCTACAACCCCCAAGCATGCCATTACACCTAAGCATCGTCGTCTGGCTGAGATTACTGAGATGATTCACACGGCTAGCCTGGTTCATGATGATGTGGTGGATGAGTCAGAGGTGCGACGTGGGGCGCCCACGGTTCACAGCAGCTTTGGCAATCGAATCGCGGTTCTAGCGGGTGATTTTTTATTCGCTCAGTCCTCTTGGTACCTGGCTAATCTTGACAATTTGACGGTTGTGAAACTTCTCTCCCAAGTGATTATGGACTTTGCTGAGGGAGAAATTCGGCAGGGATTAAATCAATTCAATACAGGCCTATCTATCGCAGCCTATCTGGAGAAAAACTATTATAAAACCGCCTCTCTAATCGCCAATAGTTCTAAGGCGGTTGGGGTCTTAAGCGGTGTTTCTGAAAAACTGGTTGAACAACTCTACGGGTATGGGCGGAATTTTGGGTTAGCCTACCAGATTGTGGATGACATTTTAGATTTCACCGGATCGACAGAAGTGCTGGGTAAACCGGCTTTCTCTGATCTGTGCAGTGGGAATTTGACCGCTCCAGTCCTATATGCAATGGAGGAAAATCCGTATCTGACCAAAATCATTGAGCGAAAGTTTGCCGAAGAGGGGGATTTAGCGCAGGCGGTTTCTCTAACCCATGACAGCAGTGGTATCGAGCGATCGCGGGAGTTAGCGGCTAAACATGGACAACAAGCGATTGAATGCTTGGGAGATCTACCGCCCTCGGCATCGCGTCAAGCCCTGCTCGATTTGTCACAATATAACCTCCGTCGACTACACTAGCACCTGAAGAATCATAAAACAGCATCAGAATCTGCTGTTCTCGCC
>JAKSDM010000866.1 GCA_022360135.1 Pseudanabaenales cyanobacterium
ACTTGGATTCCTAGAGGGGCAAAACGAGAGCATCAGGGAAACCGATTTTCAGAAATATGACCTTAAAAACTACGACGCTGTCAATTAATTTTTGGCAGGTTGAATTCCTTTGAAACACTTGAAAAGAGGATATACACTATCCCGTCAGAAGTTCCTTGACAGAGTACTGCTCCTTAGAGCATTAGACCATATTTGCAATACCTTCTAAAGAAAATAAAAGCCATTGTCTTTTCAGCCCTTTTGAACACAAAATGTAACTCTGTATTTATCTTGGAGATTTTGTAAAGAATTAATGCAGAAGCGGGCAAGAAGGGGAGCAAAATAATTTGAGAACCTTGTGAAATAATATATGTAGCGTTACACAAAAACTGCAAAACTATCACTCCTTAATACTTGCTATGACTCTTTACGAACAATAGAGACACCATCAGCAAATTTATGTGATTTCTTAAAAGAAAAATCCCAGGGGATGCAAGGCGAAAAATTTGTCACTGGTCCCATCCTCCCTGATATACTTGCCCAGGATGATGAAGCACAGTCTAATGGGGCTCTCCCCTTTATTTACGAATAACCTCACCCAGGATATCGTCGCCACCCTCGTCACCTTTCTGTTGGCGCTCATTTGGCTGCGGGTAATGGATACCCTTGCTCATTGGGGACTAATAGAACAGAAACTGAGCCGCAAGCTTATTCATATCGGTACTGGACCGTTGTTTGTACTGTGCTGGAATCTGTTTAGCGAAGAACCGCAAGCGCGCTATCTGGCCGCCCTGACGCCACTGATGATTACGCTCCAGTTTTTTGCTGTGGGGAGCGGGCTAATCAAAGACCCAGCTGCAGTCCAAGCAATGACCCGCAACGGCGATCCGCGTGAAATTCTACGGGGCCCGCTATACTATGGCATTGTTTTTGTAATCTGCACCCTAATCTTCTGGCGGTCCTCACCTGTCGGCGTCCTGGCGCTTATGCTGATGTGCGGCGGAGACGGCCTAGCAGATATTGTCGGGCGACGATTAGGGACGCATAAGCTGCCCTTCAACCCTAATAAAAGTTGGGCTGGATCAGTCGCAATGTTCGGCGGCGGCTTTGGGTTTGGATTTGGCTCCTTGGCCCTTTTCAACGCCTTTGGCAATTTTCAGCCACCGTTGAATCTGCTCACAACAGCTGGCGTCGTCGGGATTATTGCTCTGGCCGCCACAATAGTAGAAGCACTCCCCTTTCGCAATATTGACAACCTGACGCTAACGGGTGTGGCGGCAGTTTTGGGATTGGGATTGCTGTAGCAGTCTCTATTTCCTTTCCCTCTTAACCAGTTAGACCGATGGAATATATGATTAAAGAGACCTTGGGAGATTGCACCCGATGGGATATCTCCTGCTTTAGGCAATCATAATGATTGCCTATATCCAGATCCTAAAGTTCGATTTTTTCCTACAATTGCTCTGAAAGCAAGCGAAGCCATAACGACTATGCTCAACAAAGCAATCTCTAAGCTTAAAGTTTGGTTCCCCGCACCGGAGGTCCACGCCCACTGTGATGGTCCTTGTGGTGTATATGATCCCTCTGCCGCCCGGATCAATGCTGAGGCAGTTCTTTCAATGACCAAGAAGATCCTGGATCTCGCTCCCCCAGCTCCGGGTGACAAAGCAGCGTCGATTGCGTACGAAAATACGCTCTCTCGCTTCATTGCGATTAAGGAAGAACAGGCTCAATTGGCTAAGAAGGAATTGCTCATCCTCTGGACTGACTATTTCAAGCCAGTTCACCTGGAGCAGTATCCCGATCTGCACGACACCTTCTGGAAAGCGGCTAAGCTCTGCTCTGCCTGCAAAGTTGAGGTTAGCCTGCAACATGCCCAAGAGCTAATGGCGGCTGTCCAGAAAGTTCACGACCTGTTCTGGGCGACCAAAGATCGCAAAATCGCTTGGTA
>JAKSDM010000178.1 GCA_022360135.1 Pseudanabaenales cyanobacterium
CATCGACAGCGCGATCGTATCGATTGACGAGATCTTCGATTCTTCTGTAGTCGGCCACTGAAAGGCAATGCAGGGAACGGGCTTACGATTCCCACAGGTATCGACGTATCGGCAGTATCCGGACTGCGACACCGACTCTACAGAAAAATGGACCACAACGCTTTCAGGCTTATGATGAATTGATTACAGCCCTCGATTTTAAGTACTCAAACTGGATTTCTATAACAGCTACGTACTAAATGCCACGCTTCACTCAACTGTTGTTAATGCCTGAAAGCGAGGGTCATGGCGGATAGCATCAAAGACAGCATCGGTCTGAGCCATGCTGCGATATTCGGCGTCTAGGGAGATCGCCTCTTGCAGAAACTTGAGGGCTTTGCTGGCGTCACCCTGCACCCCGTAGCAGCAAGCCTTGTTGTAAAACGAGGAACCATAGTCAGGCTTGATAGCCAAAGCGGCATCGTAACAGTCAATCGCTTCCTCGTAGCGACCCAAAACAGCTAGCGAACCACCTTTGTTATAGAGCGCTTGGTGGAGGTCGGGTTTGATAGCCAAAGCGGCATCGTAACAGTCAATCGCTTCCTCCCAACGACCCAAATCATATAGCGAACCACCTTTGCTATAGAGCGCTTCGTGATCGTCAGGATTGATAGCCAAAGCGGCATCGTAACAGTCAATCGCTTCCTCCCGACGACCCAAAGCAGCTAGCGAACCACCTTTGTTATAGAGCGCTTCGTGGATGTCAGGCTTGATAGCCAAAGCGGCATCGTAACAGTCAATCGCTTCCTCGTAGCGGTTCAAATCATCTAGCGAAACGCCTTTGCCATAGAGCGCTTGGTGGTAGTCAGGCTTGATAGCCAATGCCGCATCGCAACAGTCAATAGCTTGCTGATAAAAATTTGAGTCGTAGAAAGATTTGCCCAGTTTCCAGAGATATAAATCGACCAGGAAATCAGGTGAATTGATCGCTCTAAGTTTTTCAGCTTGGGTTTGAGCCTTGCATAGCCAATTTTGTTGTTGCGCCTCGGGGCATCGCTTGGCTTTACAAAGCAAGGCCATGAATTTAGCTAGCCTCTCAAATTCATCTGGGCAGGCCAAGCATCGCTGCAC
>JAKSDM010000784.1 GCA_022360135.1 Pseudanabaenales cyanobacterium
GATTAGGAAATCAGAGATAGTATTACATTACATGATTTCAAGTTTCTTAATTAAAAGAAAGATGCTCATGGCTTAGCTCCTATGACTACTGATCCGATTGAGGTTTTTATTTCTTATTCACACGAGGATGAGATGCTACGCAACAAGCTAGTAAAGCATCTCAGCCCCTTAGAACGTAAAGGCGTGATTACAGCCTGGCATGACCGCGATATCACGGCGGGCAGTGAGTGGGCGGGTCAGATCGATCAGCGCCTGGAAACAGCTAAGGTGATTCTGCTATTGATTAGTGCGGACTTTCTGGCGTCAGATTATTGTTACGACATTGAGCTGAAGCGGGCCATAGAGCGACACGAAATGGGAGAAGCTTGTGTCATTCCAGTCCTGTTGCGGGACGTAGATTGGGGAGAAGCGCCATTCAGCAAACTGCAGGCATTACCCCAAAATGCCAAGCCTGTTACGAATTGGACTAATCTTGACCAGGCATTTACGGATGTGACAAAAGGTATTCGTAGATCGGTTGAACAGCTTAAAAAAACAGTCCATTAGAACCTAGCAGAGCTAAGCCAGTGAACCTGAATAGTGGGCCTAATCTACCTATCCAATCCCTAGAATTGGAATATCCAGAAGGTCAAGTTCCTCTGGATTCCCTTTTTTATGTGGAGCGTACTCCGATTGAATCCCATTGCTACCAGGTAGTGTTAAAGCCGGGTTCTTTACTGCGGATCAAGGCGCCCAAGCTGATGGGTAAAACCTCCTTGATGACTCGAACATTACACCATGTATCTAACCAAGGCTATGCAACCGTACATTTGAATCTGGGGGAAGTTGAGTTAGCGGTCTTAGCTGACATGGATAAGTTCTTGCGTTGGTTCTGTTTGAGGGTTGGGAAGCAGTTAAGTCTGGAAAATCGATTCGATGATTACTGGGATGCTGACCTGATGAGCAGTACTTCCAATTGCACAGACTATTTCGAGGGCTATCTGCTATCGGAACTTGATCGTCCATTAGTTTTGGGGCTAGATGAGGTCGATCAGATTTTTCCCTATAACAATACGGCTGCGGACTTTTTTAGAATGTTGCGAAATTGGCATGAGAAGGGAAAGAACCAAGAGATCTGGCGGCAACTCAGATTAGTGATCTCCCACTCCACAGAAGCTTACATCCGATTGCACACCAATTCCTCTCCGTTTAATGTCGGGGTGCCAGTCCAACTACCAGAATTTACCCCGGAGCAAGTTGAGAATTTGGCCAAACGCCATAGCCTGAATTGGACTAAGGGTGAGGTGGAGCAGTTAATGGCGATGGTCGGCGGACATCCCTATTTAATCCGGTTGGCCATGTATCAAATTGCCCGTCAGGGAGTGACGCTGAATCAGTTAATCCAGGATCCGCCTACTGATGAAGGAATTTATGGCAATCACCTGCGCCGTCACTGGGATAATCTTCAACAAAATCCTAAATTGGCTGATGCGCTCAAACGGATTATGACCTCCCCCAATCCAGTCAAGGTGGAGCGGACGCAAGGCCATAAGTTACACAGTATGGGACTGATCAAGTGGCAAGGGGCTCATGCGGCGCCGAGCTGTGATTTGTATCGGCAATATTTCAGCAGATAACTTGAGGTGCAATTTATGACCACAGCATCAAAGTCTGGCTACCAATATCAGGTCGGCGGGAGTTTACCTGTTGA
>JAKSDM010001222.1 GCA_022360135.1 Pseudanabaenales cyanobacterium
GGGAAGATAATACTGTCATTAATATCGGCGGCAGAGACTGTTTCTGTCTCCTCAGGGAAGATAATACTGTCATTAATATCGGCGGCAGAGACTGTTTCTGTCTCCTCAGGGAAGATAATACTGTCATTAATATCGGCGGCAGAGGCGTTTGCCGTTTCCTCAGGAAAAAGAATACTGTCTTTAACATTGGCTGGGGAGAATATATCTGTCTCCTCAGGGAAGAGAATACTGTCATCTATTTCTTCTAGAGAAGATGTAACCGTTTCCTCGCTGCCAAAAATTGCTTCTATAGCCGCTAGATCAAGAAAGTCCTCGCTGCCTTCAGCCTCCGTCGCCTTACTGGCGACTGGGTCGAATGCAGCAAAAGTTGATTCATCGGCTGTTGCGGCCTCTGCTAGTGCGGTTAGCCGATCAGAGGGACTGCCTCCTTGAGTACGATCGCCGGCCATGACTGCTTCTCGACCCGCCTCAAAATCGGCTAAGGCCAGTTGGGCGATTTGCAGACTTTGATTGGGGCGAGCATCTAGGGCCGCCAAGGTGGTTTGGGCAATCTCCCCAAAGCCTGGAAGGTTGAGTAAGTGTGCGAATCCGGAAAACACATCCGCTTGCGATCGCAATTCTGTGGCGACATCGTAGCTTTGAGGGTTGGCAACCACATCGGCGAGTCGCTCTAAGCTCCTAGCAACATCAACTTCAAAAATAGACAAAACAATATCGACGCCCAACTCAGTAGAGTTGAGAATCGGATCGTCAATCTCATTCAGGGCGTCTCCTAGCCGTTGCTCAATCTGGTCGAATATAGGTTTTGCCGTCGCCAAGGCCGCTTCTGTGTCATGCCCTCCGGTGGCGATCTGCTCCATCAGAGGCGTACGCAAACAGTCATAGGCTTTCAACAGCAAATCTTCTAACTCAATATCGATTTCGACCGCCTCACTATAAAGAGCTCTAAAGCTATCTTCTAGGCGATGAGCCAAATCCTTGATCGAATTGAGCCTGACAAAAGCAGCACCCCCTTTAATGGAGTGGGCTGCTCGCATCAAATCATTAACTTTATCTTTACTGCGCTCATCTCTCAGGGTCAGTAGATTCGTTTCGATCGTCTGCAGTAGTTCGGCAGCCTCTACAACGAAAAACTGATAGGTTTGGTCACGAATCTCAGAGTCAATCGACATAGTTCACGTCCAGAGATGGGCCTATTCCACATGGAACTGATCAGCACTTATAATGCTCAACACTTATAACGAAAAACTGATAGGTTTGGTCACGAATCTCAGAGTTAATCAACATCGTTCAGGTTCAGGGTGGACCTATTCCACATGGAATTGATTAACACTCTCTTCCAGTGAATTAGCCACGGTTAGGAGTTCCTTAAAGGAATCCGATACATGGGTTACGGATATTGAGGTTTGTTCAGCGATCGCAGCCACCTCAGTCATAGTTTGACTGACTTCCTCAGAGTCTTTAGATTGAGTAATGGCTGCACTCGCGATTGATTCTACTAACTGTTTAATCTCAGCACTCGCCCCCTTAATATGGTTCAAGCTTTGACGGGTTTCATTCACCAATTTGGTGCCGCTGGCCACCTGTTCAGTTCCCTTTTCCATGGCCGCAATCACTTCATTAGTTTCCCGTTGAATGCTGTATATCAGTTTTTCAATTTCACCACTCGCTTTTGCCGATTGCTGGGCTAGTAATCGCACTTCCTCAGCGACCATGCCAAACCCTTGACCATCTTCCCCGGCTCGGGCCGCTTCGATCGAAGCATTCATGGCCAAAATATTGGTTTTATCAGCAAACCCACTAATCAAGTTCACCACTTTGGAGATCTTTTGGGAAGATTCCCCCAGGTGTTTGACCTTCTTAGCGGCTTCAGCGACGGTTTCCCGAATCCCTAGCATTCCGTCCACCGTAAGATCCATCACCATATCTCCCGATTCGACCGTTCCAGCCGCTTTTTGCACTGCAGTTTCAGCGTCTTTAGCGTTAGCGGCGACAGCCCGGGTTGAATCAGCCATCATTTGAATCCGCTGTTGAGCCGTGGCAATTTCATGCGCCTGTTGCATGGCTCCTTCGAACAGGGTTTGAGCAAATGTCTCATTCTTATTGGTAGTGGCGGCCACCTTTTGGGCAGCGATTTGCACCCGTCGGACAATTTCTTGCAAGTTCTCGATCACGGAATTGAAGGAGTCAGCAATCGTGCCAACTTCGTCCTCGGTCACTTTTGCCCGGATGCTAAGGTTGCCTTGACTAACTGGGTAGACTTCTTTCAATAATTCTATCGCCCGTCTTGAGAGTTTTTCTTTAGCTGTTTTTTCCTGGTTCAGGAGCCTAGCTCGCTCTAGGGCAAGTCCCAGTTGGGCGGCGAGTTGGGTGAGAAGATCAATTTCAGTTTGCTTCCAGTTTCGAGCTCCGGAACATTGATGGGCAATCAATAAACCAAACAGTTTTCCCCCCACCAAAATCGGCGTAACCAAATTAGCCTTGATCGAAAACACCTCGAGTTGCTGTAAATGACACTCTTTCAAACCTGCTCTGTAAACATCAGGGGTCGCCTGCACTTGGCCTTGCTGATATTTTTCAACGTACTGATGGGCAAAGCAGGGATCCGCGATCACCGCTCCTAGAGATTTAGGCCAACCATCTGCGACGGATTCAGCTAGAACCGTACCTTCCCAATTTTGGTCAAATCCATAGACAACCACCCGGTCTACCTGCAGCGCTTGACGGCTATCTTCCACAGCGACATTGAAAATAGCTTTAAGGTCCAGGACGCCGGTAATTTTTAGGGTGAAATCTTTAAGCTGTTGGGAACGTTTGGCTTCGACTGCTTTTTGTTGTACAAATATGCCGAGTTGGGCGGCCATCTGGTTGATATTAGCCGCTAGAACAGCCAGTTCGTCTTGCCCACTTATCTGCAGGCGAGTGCTCAATGCGCCGCGCCCAATATTGCCCACTGCGACCGCCGCCTCAAGAATTGGGCGGGTTGCTCGGTGGGCTAGAACAGCTGCGATCGCCCCGACCAGAAAAGCGGCTAACCCGGTGCCGAGCAACAAAGTCCGACGTAACTGCCTGAGCGATGCAAAGGCAGCGTCGACAGGGCGGGAAACGGCTAAGCTCCAACCCGGTTCTAGCATCCCGTCTAATCGTTCGATCGGAATCAAGCTGACCAGGAACTCTTTGCCATCGTTCCGATCCGGTAGAACCTTAGTCGATATTAACCCGTCGGTTGCAGGGTTATTATCACTGATATCGGCGACTTGATTCAACATGTTCGCCAGCAGCCGGTCTAGGCCAACTGTATCGCTGCCAACGGGCTGGCCTGCCATCTCTTCTTCGCCTGTGGCGAAAATTTTTCTCTGAGAATCGATCAGCTTGTATTCCCAGCCCTGGGCTTGAATCGCGCTAAACATTTGAGTAAAGTTCTTGATCGGCATACGAATACGAGCAACGCCGATCAGTTGGCCCGTTCCAGTCTGGTTAATCGGAGTGGCGACTTCTATGCTAACTTTACCCGATGATTCAGCCGCCGCTGGGTCGTTAATGGCGGTCGCCTGGGTGGCGATGGCGCGGTTAAAGTACTCTCGATTACTGTAGTTCTCGTTTGGGTTAAACGGTTGGGTTGAGTCAGACTGAAACAGCAGGTTTCCGTTAGGATCAAACACTACAATACTGTCGTATTGTCCTTTTCGGGCGTCAACGAAACTATTCAGCAGCGCCACCTTTTGGTCAATTGAGGTGATTGCGCTTAATTGGGGATCGACCAGCAGGGGTAAATGAGAGATAATTTCAACATCACCCACCAGTTGCTGGGTAAAGGTGTTAATCTCTTGATGCAGCTCAATAGTGCGGCCCTCTTGTTCAGTCACAATTCCCTGAGTCATGGACTCACTCACTAAGAGATAGGCAGTGCCGCCTACAGCCGCGACTGGCACTACGCCAATGGCGATCGCTAGCGCCATTGTCTTGCTGCGTAGACTCCGCGCTCCCCAACAGAGAGCGCATAACCGTTGAAAAAACGTCTGCTTGGTCTGAACAGCCAGATGTCTCGGTTGTGAATTGGGCGGCTGACTAGCTTGGGTGTTTAGCGCTGTTTGGGCTTGGAAGGACAGCATGATATAATCCTCATGAAGACCGATTGGGTGGATGAATTAGGTGGGTGAAATGTTGTTTAAGATTTAGAAAAGGCTAGGGAAAGACCAAATGAGACGGTTGGAGCTTATGGCTTGGGCATCGCTGCAAAGATGGCTTCACTGTCTAAGACTGTTCGCATTTCACCATCGGTTGTTAACCAGTATCCACGTGAAAATGGAAGCAATCCATCGGTTGCGCCAGATGACGGTAGAGATTGAATCAAGTTTGGATTACACCACTCTATATCTTCTACCCGGTTTACAACCAAACCTAGTGTCTGTTTTCCAGTGTCAGTAGCCGGGATTTTGTTCGAACTAGCGCCTAGCACGATAGCTGCATAGGTTGAAGCGCTCATTGCCCGTCGATACCATGGCATCAGCCCTGCCAAGCTGCCCAAATCGATCATCCAGAGAATTTCGCCTCGCCAGTTGTAAATCCCCATCACCCAATCAGGCATGTGGGGCATAGGGGTGATTTGGCCGATAGGGATTTTTAACACCTCAGTGAGTTGGGCCACAGGCAACAAGGCCGTTGTATTCGGCAATAGATGGAGTCGCAATAGCTGTTCTGTTGCGTCCGAAGCGGTTAAGTCTGTGGTTGAAGTCGAGGGGGCTGGGGGTAGTAACGGGTCAGACACCGTCATTTCATCTCCTTAAATGGCGGAATTAGCTCTTGAGCAAATCCTTAATGATGCGAATAATTTCTTCCGGATCAACGGGTTTAGGTAGATAGGCGTCGGCTCCCTGCTTCAAACCCCAGAATTTATCCATCTCGGTTCCCTTAGTTGAGCAAAGAACAATTGGGATATGACGTGTTTCAGGTGTAGCTTTTAAATCACGACAGATCTTAAACCCATTAAGCCCAGGTAATAAGATATCTAGAATAATGACATCAGGTCTAAGTTGATTAATCTTTTCTAGCGCCTCTTCTCCACTTTCAGCAGTCAATACCTTGAACCCACCTCGATGTAGATACCTGGTAATGGCTTCCCGATCCGTTACAGAATCTTCAACAACCAATGCAGTCTCCATAGTATTCATCTCATTTACAAGTAACAAGAAAAACCAACCAATTTTGGATATGGGTTACCGAGCTGAAAAGCCACTTTAAAATGGAAAAGACCTATTGTCTAAGCAATGTTTAAGTTCCCTTGCTATTGACAATAGTGAGTAATAACAATCTAATGTGATTTATAAACCTAGGGTTTGTGGACGGTAGTGTGGACGTCTTAACTGTTTTGGGAAGTGAGTGGTCGTGAAAGTTCATAACTCAGTTATGGCTGTTTTAAATCCTCGCTGGATTAATCGAGATGCGAACATCAACCTTAAGCAAGCCACAGGCTTTAGAAATAAGAAAGCACAGGCTTTAGAAGTAGAATCATTACTCTGGTCTCATTAGACAACAATCTGTCTACCTAGGTGGACAGATTAACGCCCAGTGGATTGTTCTCATACCCACTTGGCTTTAGGGATTTGGGATTACGGTTTGGGGAATTTGCATTGGATGATTGTTTATACAAATCCAGGGTGCAATGGACCAGATGCTTGTGAACTACCCCTAACACCCTTTCAGCATCGACTTTTTCTTTACTGAGAAAATCTGTGGAGCCTACCACCTTGGCTTTAACTCGATCAACCACACCATCATTGCCGGTTAGAATCACAATCGGAGTATTGCGGAACAATGGAAACTTGCGTAACTGGCCGCAAATTTCATACCCGCTAATATTCGGCATCATCAGGTCAAGAAAGATCAAATCTGGTTTAAGGGCTAACAAAACGCCAATTGCCCGCAGGGGATCATTCAAGCCGACAAACCGATAGTTGGCTGAGGTGATCACCTTTTCCATGGCTTGACTAACCCAGGGACTATCATCCACACAAGCAATCAGCGGTCCCTGGGCGTTTACCGTTGCAGAGGGAGAGAAAACTGGCGTAGGTAGATCGGGGATATTAATTAACTCCACCAATCCTGATTGGATGTATGGCGTCAGTGAACGGGTAACGGTGATCACATCCCGTTTCATCTGAACCGCCAAGTCACGCAATGACCGTTGCTCACCTAGCAGCTTGATTAGCATTTGGTAAACTGGCACTGATGTGTTTTGCTGCAACTGTTCCGATTGCCTAATAACAGCTGCTTTATCGGGAGAGCAATTCGCCAATTTGGCCGCCTGCCAAGCTCGCCAAAGCCGATTAGCTTCTGTGATAACGTGAGTTGAATCAATCAAAACAAGTCTCGCAGATAGCGATTTATCTAGCTGGAGTTCACAACTGACCCGCTTCGTCCGGGTGATATCAAACAGGATCTCAACGAAGATGTTCCAGATCATCTTGGCTGCTTGCTCACGGCTAATTTTTTGGTTCTCTACCCATAGCCGCAATAACTGATACTGCCAACAAACGCTGGGGCCCTCATTTGTGATACAGGCTAACTCATTTTGCAATGCTGAGATTTCGGCTGGAATCTGCGGCAGGTGGACTTTTAGGTTTCGAATCCATTGTCTGACTGGATGAGCTCCTCCAGTGACGTACATGATCAGCCCCTGAGATAGATAAACAACCCACTTCTGCCCTTCTAAGCCCGTCAGCACCAGTTGCCCGCTAAATCGAAGCTGCTTCAAGGTTTCAAATAACTCAGACTGCTTCGCAGCGGTAAATTCTTTAAACACGAGGGATGTATCCCCGGTAGATGAGGCTCCCATCAATCTTTCCAGATTACTACTATTCATCGCGCTGCCTTGAAATCTACAGAAACCTTTCCGTTGGGCCAGCTATCTTCTAGGGTGCTAACAAGGAGCTGAGTTTAGGCTCGAAGCTATGGTCACACCTGTTTGACATAAGAGCCCAGGAATATCTAGTTGCGAATAGATCATAAAGATAGAGAAGCCCTTATTTTTAATGAGTCTTAATACTAGGTTAAGCAAAAGAAGGTAACAAACCCGGGACAAAAGAATATAGTGAATTGATGTGCATTCAAGGTGCACATTTTATGGTTGTGATAGAGAGTTAGAAAGGAAGATTCGCTAAGGTTTTCCCCGGCTCTACTTAAAATGATCAACAACCCTCTTGAAGTGCAAATTAGCTAAAAAACAACCTATCTCGAAAAAAAGGTTGGCCTTTTGATTTGCTCAAAATCATCGGCCAATACCTTAGCGCCATGAATCCTGTCGTCTTGTATATATACTTCAATCAGCCAATGTTCTCCTATGCGATGGCATCCTTCCACTATAATTTGATACAACCGCCAGGGATGCCATGGGGCTCGCGGCCGGATATGTTCACCTGATTGGAAAGGTGGGGTCAGTGAAGGAATAGCATCCCGTCTAGCTGGCCATCCATGACTGGACTGATTGTGGATTACCTTTGTATTCGGCATATGGTAAAGACTTTGCATCTTGAAATTATTTGGGCTAGGTGTTCAGAGATCTAACGCATGTTTGCAAAGTTAACGAATCTGTTGTGCGATCGCTGACTTTTGACGGAGATAGGCGTGGGGCTCAGTATAGGTATAGATGCTTAGTGTAGATGCGGAAGCCTTCTCTAGACATAGCATTTTTCATTGCTGCTATCTGGTTAAGTTAATCGACAGCAGGTGACAAACTCTGAACAAAAGCATGTTAAATCTGGGTCAAGGGGCTGATTGATGGATAGAGTAAGCAGTTGTTTGCTCATCCAACAAAATCGTGTTACCCCCTCGGCTGCCCCACTAGCGTATTCAGTCGAAGTTAAGAGAATATGCAGCCGAAATTAAGGCGGAATCTCGTGGCTCATCTTGGATAAATATATCAAGGCAATTGAGGTGCAATATTGGGTGGCTACCGTCACAATACCGTTCAGACAAATCCGATTTGTGGGCCATTATTTCAGCGACTTCGCTTTTTAATGAAAGCGGACGATATATCGGTGTTTTAGAAATCATCACCGACATCAGCGATCGTAAGCAGGTTGAGGCAGGGCTTCAGCGTGAAATGCAGCGATCGCAACTCTTAGCCGATATCACCCTTAAAATTCGCCAGTCTTTGCAATTCAAGGATATTCTGCAAACCACCGTCAAGGAAGTCCAGGCTCTACCGCCGCTGATGGAGAGTTAGGCTGGGACCAGTCCAAGAAGGAAAATTACAGTATCATCTTGCTAGACATTATGTTATCTAAGCTAGATGGTGTCAGCTAATTGAAACGGTTCGAGGCATAGGCTATCGTCTTAAGCAGACGGACTGACCTTTCAGAGCAATGTTATACCCAAAACTCAGACTTAGAAAGGGACGGGTCACAAAATTCACACAAACCTTCCCGATTTTCTCCCCGTTCAAATCCCGGGTTCTTCACCTAGACCGTCTATTCTAAGTTGTAGAAACGTTCAGAGAAATCGAATTTAGAGGTTGTACTAAAAGTCCCGCTGCCGACTGCTAGGAGGGATTTAATGAGGAAATCTGGTTCGAGGCGGACGAATTAGAAGCAGTGATTGAGCATCCTAATTCTTCTCAAATTAAACAAGAAATTAACGTTTTAAATCTATCTAAAGTCAATGATTAAAAGGGTAATAATTCAAGTCAATAAATAGAGTCAGGTAAAGCTTCTAAGGATTTTTCGGGCATCTTTTAACTGATCGGATTTAGGAGATACTTAAGCTTTTTTATCTTCAAAATATTTCTACCTAAAAATATAGGATAGATTAACGTCTAGACCTATAGAAAATGACGATACACGAATCTTTTTTTAAGACAAGTTGCTCTCAAGTGGTAGGGTTTCAAGATGCTTTTACCATTGATGACCTGTTATACCAAAACGATTTGAAGATGAGCAGAATATAGCCGCTGGAAGTCTTACTGGGCAACGATTTATTATGTTCAACCTCAAATCAAATTGGTATTAGCTGAGTTTCAATCGTATAGCCTAGATCAATTTACGGATCAGATGGAGGTGTATTTATGGAGTCGATTTTTCCGTCCAAATCCATGGAGACTATATTTTTGCCGGGGTTATTTGTTTTGGTGAGCCGGTGGTGTGCATCATCAGGCCCCTCTGATTTGGGATGCTGAGGGTCTTCACCTGCAGATTTCAGGCAACATTTTCCCAACTCCTGTTATTCTGGCTCAAGGTCAGCAGACCTTGAGGAATTTGGCTATGCAGCTAAACTAGAGCCCGCTATTGGTCACCCGATCAATTGCTCCCCACGTCTATAGAGGGTCAATCAGATTGATCGACGTTGGCGATCATAAAGTCCCTGTGCTCAGTCAGAATCGCCCGTTCAGGGGTAAGTCCTGCTCAAAAAAAATTGGTATTACCCAATGCAATGCATTGGTTGCATGTAAGAACTTGGAGAAGTTTCTTAAAAGCGGAACATTCAGCTAAATGCCCATGTCATCTCTAAGAGAATATGAGGACCATAGCAGTCCTAAATGATGCGTGCATTCTGTCTAGAGCAACACTGCAAGAACCTTGACGATTTGAGGTTAAAAATGTGCGGGGATCAACACCATCAATCTGTAGTCTTATTCCGAGTTTGTTACCAGTTTATTCCAGGTTTGTCACTCTACCATACCCAAGATTGAAAAGGTGTGACAATCTTATTTGAATCTTAGATGGCGTCTAAGTTCTACCTATGTGAGTTCAATGTTTGCAGTTTAGGCTAGGTGCATTCTCCACAACGATCCGGCGCAAATTATGGAGGAATGCGATAGTTTTGTTGGGAGAATTTCAAGAGTCCTGTATTTCTGTATTTTAGTGTTCTGAATAATATAGGACAGTTTGCAAATCTGATTATAGCTATTGTTGTTGATTCCCTTTGACTCTTGCTAAATGACGGGTATCCTGCAGCATGGCGAAGCGATCTTTCCAAGCTGCAGGTTGATGTGGCAGGGCGGGCGAAGGACACGCGGGGGCCGTCGGCAGCCCGTCCAATGCCACTCAAAAACCCAAACAAATTAAAAAAGGCGTGTAGTTTTTCTCCACCTTGTCAATATTATTGATTGGCAAGTTATTGATTGGCAAGGTGAGAAGCCAACTAACAGTTTGTCGTTTAATCTATTAAGTGATGTCTCGGATATTAGTCATTGATAATGACCTTGCAATTTCAGAATTTATTACTGTCAATCTGAAAAAGGCTGGGTATGCTGTGAGCCAAGCGAGTGACGGCATCACAGGTCAAGCCTTAGCTCTACAACTGATGCCAGACCTGATTATGCTGGACCTGATGCTGCCTAAGGTAGACGGGTTTACGGTTTGTCGACGCTTGCGCCAGGATGAGCGTACAGCTAATGTTCCAGTCATAATATTGACTGCCTTAGGGCAAATTCAAGACAAAATAGAAGGGTTTAACGCTGGGGCCGATGACTACTTGACTAAACCCTTTGAAATGGAAGAATTGCTGGCGCGGATTCGAGCTTTACTGCGACGTGCAAACCAATCTTTCCACACGGCTAAACACACCGAAATTTTAAGTTATGGCCCCCTAACGCTGATACCAACAAGACTCGAAGCCATCTGGTTTGATCAGCCGGTAAAACTAACTCGTCTGGAATTTGAACTCCTTCACTGTTTGCTCCAGCATCACGGACAAGCTGTTTCACCGCATATCCTTTTCAAGGAGGTCTGGGGATATAACCCTGATAATGATATTGAAATGATCCGGGTTCATGTTAGAAATCTACGAACCAAACTGGAGCCTAATCCCCGTGATCCTCGTTATATCAGAACCATTTATAGTGTAGGGTATTGCTTGGAGCTGCCAGAGTCTCTTGATTGGCTTTCAAAAGAGTTTCGCGGCATGAATCAACAGCAGGAGCGTTTAGGCGAATTAGCATCTACCCGATAGCGATCGCGCCTCTCCAACTGAATCATTTGAATTCTTCA
>JAKSDM010000818.1 GCA_022360135.1 Pseudanabaenales cyanobacterium
AAGATATCTGAAAAAAGTATGCACTCGGTTCGCTGGGTGCTGGTGATTGGATGGTCGCTATTAATTTTTTCCCTATTTTACGATCCGATTTCGGCCTCTCTAACCGACCCTAACAATACACTCAGCCCACTTCGAGATTACCTCCCCCTATGGGTCAATGATCCGACGCAATGCGCCAGCATTCAAGGCGAGTGCCTCCCACTCGAGCCTTACGCCGCTGGCGCTCGGATCTTTTGGGGCATGATCGTGCCTGCTGGCATCATGATTGTATTGGTATGCGGTCATGAAACCTGGCGGCGCATCTGCCCACTCTACTTCTTCTCCCAGATTCCTCGGGCGCTTAACATTACGCCACTGCTTAAAATTGAGAAAAATCAATGGTTAGTTCGAAATCACTTTTATCTGCAATTCGGCTTATTTTTTATCGGCTTGAACAGCCGCATTCTCTTTATAAATTCAGCTCGACCTGTATTAGGTCTATTTCTAATTCTCACCATCTTATCCGCCATCCTGATGGTCGCCCTTTATGGGGGTAGAAGCTGGTGCCATTACATTTGCCCGTTCGGCATGGTGCAGACTGTCTTCACCGGACCCCGGGGCTTGCTCGGGAGTGAGGCCCACACCGCTCCGCCGATGAGCATTACCCAATCTATGTGCCGGACAATCGATACAACCACCCAGCAAGAACAGAGCGCCTGTATCGGCTGTAAGTCGCCCTGCATGGATATCGACTCCGAAAAAGCTTATTGGGAGCAGTTGGCCAAACCTGGTCGCCGCTTAGTCCAATATGGCTACTTAGGTCTGGTGATTGGTTACTTTGTCTACTATCGACTCTATTCAGGCAACTTTTTCTATTACTTTTCCGGCGCCTGGACCCATGAGCCCAATCAATTAGGCAACCTGCTTAAGCCGGGGTTTTATCTGATGGATACGCCGATCGCCATTCCCAAATTGGTTGCCTCTCCCCTTACCCTGGCTGTGTTTGTGGCGGTGAGTGTATTAATTTGCACCCGACTGGAAAAAGGGTATCAGGCTTTCCTCAAAAAAAACCGTCCCTGGGCTGGTTCTGAGCAGGCCCTGCACCAATTTTTCTCAATTATCACCTTCCTTGCTTTCAACATTTTCTTTATCTATGGCGGGCGTCCAGAAATTAACCGTTTGCCGCTGGCGGTGCAATTCTTGTTTCAAAGCATTGTCACCTTAGTCAGCGCCCTTTGGTTATTCAAAACCTGGGGACGCAGCCCTCAACAGTATGCGCGGGAAAGTCTGGTGGACAAACTGCGGCGGCAACTGAGAAAACTGCCGCTTGATCTCTCCCGTTTCCTGGAGGGTCGCTCGATCGAGCAACTCAAACCCGACGAAGTCTATATCCTGGCCAAAACTCTTCCTGGCGCCACCCAACAAAACCGCATGCAAATCTACAAAGGTGTTTTGCAAGAAGCCATTCAGGCAGGCCACATCGATTCAGCCAATAACTTGCATCTATTGCAACAAATGCGCCAGCAACTCGACATCAAAGACAAAGATTATTACCAATTGCTCTCAGAACTCGCCAGGGATCGCGAAACGCTCCCCCTGTTTTATCCCTCCCAGCCCGAAAAGCCCTGGCACGTCGCCCCCACCCGCGTAGGGAAATCTCGGATAACCTCAGATCGAACCCAAGCCAGAATCAAGGGAGATTGAAGCCCCCTCCTTGCCCCATGACGCGATTCAAAATTCAAAATTTCTTCCTTTCCCCTGCCCCCTTTGTCCCATACCCCACACCCCAGGATCAGGGAAATGCTCAAAACCAAGGTCGTGAATTGCCAGACAAATGAGTTTTACCAAGAGACTCTAGCCCCTAAATCAGGCCGTCAAAACGAATGTCTGATTGGTCGCCACCCCAGTTGCGATCTCATTCTCAATAGTCCTGACGTAAGTCGTGTCCATGGTCGGGTGCTGTTCCGCAATGGCAGGTGTTATTTCGCTGACCTCGGCAGTTCGGATGGCTCTCGCATCAATAACGAAGAGGTTCAGGTGAACCGCCCCTACCTGCTCAAACTAGACGACAGCGTTCGAATTGGTTCATTTGTTCTGCTGGTGGAGGAAATTGGCTCATCCGGGAATCTCGCCCTTAACCCGCTGCCAGATGAGCTGGGCGCCAAGGGTTCGGTCGCCCAGGCGCAACCGTGGCCCCAGGGAGAGATCACCGTGCGCTGTGTCCATATTATTCAAGAAACCCATGATGTGAGAACCTTTCGCTTTGTGGCCGAGCCAGCCATCCTGTTTGACTACAAACCCGGCCAGTTTGTGACGCTGAATTTAGAGATTGGCGGTAAGTCGCTAAAGCGTTCTTATTCGATTTCTTCCAGCCCCTCTCGTCCCTATATGCTGGAAATTACCGTCAAGCGC
>JAKSDM010000909.1 GCA_022360135.1 Pseudanabaenales cyanobacterium
AGTGCAACCCACCTCTGCTCTGTTGGCGATTCGCTTCGCGGTGGCGCTTTTGCCCATGCTGTTTCTGGTGGGTGGATTGATTCTGACCTATTTTTACCCCATCACCCGTGAGGTTCATGCGGAGATTTTGCTGAAGCTAGCAGAGCGACGTAATCAGTAGACAACCTTTTGCGATCTAAGGTGGTCCCTATAGAGAAAAAAATAAGATTCTTCCAAAGCTGAGAAAGATCAGTCTATAGAATTAGGATTCTGAGATGAGTCAGCATGAATAAGGACTGACAATACTGGGGCATAGCTAGCATGGACGATCTCGAACTAGAAAGCCTATTTAGAGATTTGGAGTCGGATCGAGTGGAGCGCAAGGCATCCGACACTGATCGCAATAAAATTCGTCAGGCTGTCTGTGCTTTTGCGAATGATTTACCCAATTACCGCAAACCAGGAGTGATTTTTGTTGGGGTAAATGATGACGGTTCCTGCGCCAATCTAACTATCACAGATGGTCTATTACTACGGCTGACTGATATGCGATCAGATGGCAACATTTTGCCGTTTCCTGTGTTAACGGTTAGTAAAAAGGTGATTGAGGGTTGTGATGTAGTTGTCGTGGTAGTAGAGCCCTCCGATGCACCCCCAGTTCGGTTCAACGGGCGGACATGGATACGAGTGGGACCAGGACGAGCTTCTGCCACATCCGAGGAAGAACGTCGACTCAATGAAAAGCGTCGGGCTGGAGATTTGCCGTTTGATTTACGTCCTCTCCCCTCTGCCACGATTGAAGATCTAAATCGAGAGTTCTTTCAACAAACCTATTTACCCTTTACGCTAGCGCCGGAAGTCTTAGCAGAAAATCAGCGATCGCTCACTCAGCAATTAGCCTCAGTCAGATTCACCACCCCTGAACCAGAGTTATGTCCCACCGTCTTGGGGATTCTGGTTGTTGGCAGAGATCCAAGGCAGTTTATTCCGGGACACTATGTTCAGTTCTTAAGAATTGATGGGACTGAATTGGGAGATCCGATTAAAGATCAAAAAGAGATTAATGGTTCGCTTCTAGATATTTTGAGAATACTGGATGAAACTCTGCAAATCAATATTTCGGTTGCATTAGACCTTACGAGCAAGTCTCTTGAGATCCAGCAACCAGACTATCCCATTGAAGCGCTGCGACAGTTAGCCAGAAATGCAGTGATGCATCGCTCATATGAACAAACAAATGCGCCAGTGAAGGTGTATTGGTTTAACGATCGGGTTGAAATTACCAATCCAGGTGGATTATTTGGTCAAGTCAATCGGGAGAATTTTGGTCAAGGAGCCACAGATTATCGGAATCCCCATCTGGCAGGGGTAATGAAGGATTTAGGTTACGTACAGCGCTTTGGCTATGGTATTCCAACTGCAAAACAGGCATTGAAGAAAAATGGCAACCCATCCCCTGTGTTTTCGTTAAATGATACTTACACATCTGTTGTTATCAGGAGGCGAACATGAATCCACCGATTATTGCCTTCTTTAATAACAAAGGAGGGGTTGGCAAAACCTCCCTCGTTTATCATTTAGCCTGGATATACCGGGACTTAGGGCTACGGGTCTTAGCCGCAGATTTTGATCCCCAAGCCAATTTAACTTCTGCGTTTTTAGATGAGAATCGTTTAGAAGAAATCTGGATCGCATCAAGTCAGCCAAATACTGTATTTCGCTGCTTTCAGCCTCTCATTCGGGGCATTGGCGATATTGCAGATCCAGTTGTTGAGGAAAAAGATGAGGGTTTATCGCTTCTAAACGGAGACTTACAACTCTCTAATTTTGAAGATGATCTATCCACCGAGTGGCCGGGGTGTCTTGACCGCAAAGAGAGATCTTTTCGGGTAATTTCAGCCTTCTGGAGATTATTGCAAAAAGCTTCATTTCATCAAAAATCTGATGTTGTGTTGATTGATCTAGGCCCTAACTTAGGAGCCATCAATCGTTCTGCCCTGATTTCAGCAGATTATGTCGTAGTTCCCTTATCTCCCGATTTGTTCTCTCTGCAAGGGTTGAAAAATCTCGGGCCTACCCTTCTTCGTTGGCGAGGGGAATGGGAAGAGAGGCTTAAAAAAAATCCAGTAGCAAATTTACAACTCCCCCAGGGACAAATGCAGCCCATAGGCTACATAGTTTTGCAACATGCGGTTCGTCTCGATCGCCCAGTCAAAGCATTTCAGCGATGGATTGAACGCATTCCTGACACCTACCACCAAGAGGTATTGAAGGAGGCAGATTCTCTCAACGTTGATGTCAAAACCGATCCGAGTTGCTTGGCATTATTGAAAAATTATCAGAGCTTAATGCCAATGGCTCAGGAAGCTCATAAACCCATATTCCACTTGAAGCCAGCTGATGGGGCAATAGGGTCTCATGTTGCTGCAGTTCAGAATGTCTATTGGGACTTTAAGCAGCTTGCCCAAAAGATAGCCCAGCCTATTTCTCTTCAAATTCCATGATTCTGGTAGTTCCTACAGTTTTATAATGGCCGATCATCGACATCTGCCATGACTCCTATAAACCTGTTTGACTGACAAAACCTTTGGAATATCCATTCCATCGTAGGATGTGATAGCGAAGCGTAACGCATCAAAACCGTTATTAACGTTGGGTTTCATGACTTCAAACCAACCTACGCAAGAATGTTTTGTCAGTCAACTCACCTCTTAAGACTGTTCAGGAATTCTTGCTTCTTGGCGAAGTGCTCAGCAATTTCTCTGGCGCTAAGCGGGATAACCCTGGTTTCCGGGCGAATTGGCTGTAATCCAGCGTTGAGACTGCACTGTGAATCACTTGCTTTTCTGTACACAGATTCAGCATAGATGTCCTCTATCCGAAAATAGTCGCCAATTTGTAATTCTTGGAACGTTTTCATCTGTTATTCAACCAATATGAGTCTCAAGATCTATTATGGCTCAAGCCTTTTGGGCATCCCTGTCAGAGAGATTGCTAAGCAGGATTAATAAATAACTCGACAAAGTAAGCATCTGTAATTTTTTCAGGTTTTAATGGACACAAGTCCGTTGCGCCCTGGGTGATATGAGTTCGGAATCACCGCCCCCTTTTGCTGGAGATTGGGTTAAGCAAATCACCGAAGCCGTGGCCAGTTTTATTGGATGGGTGGCTGACCTCATCTGGCGGCGGAACTGGTTCATGTTGCTGGTGTTGACTGGCGTTGCATTAAGCCTTGTTGGCTATTTCTGCAAGAATTTTCTGAATCAATCCCTACCCCCACAGCAGCAAAATTCCTTCTGGCTAACCTTCTGGATCGCAGTAGGGCTGATTTTTGCAGGCGCCCTGATTGTGGCTGTCGTCACCATGCCTCGTCCGGCCAGAACCACTCCTGTCGATGTGGTTGAGCGGACAGCGATCAAAGGCTTACGCCCGTTTGGCTTCGCCGACGCCGAAATCTTTGCTCGCTTGCAACGCAGTCGGCAGCTGCGAGAATGCATAGAAGTGGTGACCACCCATTGGTGACAAGTTAAGGTTGCGGAACATTTGTCAAGCAGGAGTAAAAAACATGTAAAACTCATAGCAGACAAGGAATTGGGGGATTGTAAGCTAGTGAGTCGTAGCAACCGTGACCATGCCAAAAAGCAGCATCGC
>JAKSDM010000391.1 GCA_022360135.1 Pseudanabaenales cyanobacterium
GTGCCAAAGGCTAAAGCCGAGTTCTTACCCACGTAGTAGTAACTAGCGGTATGTCCGCATTCGACTGTGCCTGCTTGGACGGCGTCGAGCACCTGAAGACCGGGCACAATTTCTCCAGCCGCGAAAGGGTCAATCGTGAATCGTCCGCCAGTCATCTTACCCACCCGATCGCATACGGTTAAGGCTCCCCCATAGATGGTGTCGAGGGATTGGGGCCAACTAGTCGCCATGCGCCAGCGGACAGTCGGGAGGTCAGTAGAATCGGCGGTCGGGTTGGATGTCGATGTTTGACCACAGGCGCTCAGGGCTGCGACGCTGGCTGCTCCCAACGCTGTATAACTTATGATTTGTCTACGTTTCATAGTTTTGAAGAGACTATTCAATTTGGAATTTGTCCTTAATTAGGCAATTTTCTTTGCTTTAGGCACAATTTAATCATGAAACTCTCTGGATTAAGCCACGACCCCCTGAATTCAAACTGTTCAGAGAAGCCCGATCGTTTGCTGGTAGAGACGTTGCAGGCAACATCTCTACGTATCGTTGGGATCTCAAAAAATTGTTAACCGAATCGTATTATCCCTGGCTTAAGATTTCCGCTAGTTTGCTCAAACCGAATTTTTATCTAACATTAGAGGCTTGCGAGACTTTTGAACTCACTTGCTTCTCGGCTTGCGCGATCGCCTCATAGGTCTGCTCCAATGCATCAGGATTGACCGAAATGGAAGTGACGCCCCAATGCACCAAAGAGGCGATCATCTTCGGATAACGGGCCGGGGCTTCACCGCAAATGGAACAAGGGATACCAGCCTGCTGAGCCATCCGAATAATTTGGGCGATCGCATCCATCACCGCTGGATGCTGCTGATCAAACCCTGTCGCCATCATCGATTGATCGCGATCAACCCCCAGCAGTAATTGGGTGAGGTCGTTGGTCCCAATTGCAACCCCCTGCACCCCCTCCTTAACATAGTCTGGCAACAGGAAGAGTACAGAAGGGACTTCCGCCATAATCCACAGCTGAAATTGCGGAACCTCAAACAAACCAGCCGCCTCAATCCGTTGGCGACAGAACACAAATTCCTCCACTGTCCGCACGAAAGGCAGCATCAATTGGACATTGCTGCAGCCTAACTGTTGTACCTGCCTTAAAGCCTCCAACTCCAGGTCAAACAAGACCGGGTCTACTTGGTAGCTGAACGTTCCTCGCAACCCTAGCATTGGATTCTGCTCCGCTGGCGGACTTCCCTCCCAGGACAGAAACTCATTGGAGCGCAAATCTAAGGACCGATACCGGACTGGGCGAGGGGCAAAGGCTTGGGCAAACTGACGAATATTATCAACCATACGTTGGAGCAATTCGGCCCGTTTTCCGGTTTCCAACCACCGTTTAGGGTGTCTTTGCTCAAACCCATCGATCAACATCAGCTCGGAGCGCAGCAGTCCAACCCCATCGATCGGGAGACATTTGATTGCCTCGAGAGTGCTCAGCTGACTTAAACTCACCAATAACTGAGTGGCGATAGGGGGTAATGACGGTTTGTTCAGCAGAGTGGATTGTGCAGCGTTTGGTTGTGGCGACTGTCGCCACAAATGGAAGTTCATGATTTGCGAGGAGGTATTTTTTCCAAACCCATTGGGTGTCTTGTATACTTCGCCGCGATCGCCATCTAGCAAAATCAACTCTCCCAGCCGAATCAGACGAGTGGCTCCGGTTGCATCAACAATTGCAGGAATCCCCAGTTCGCGAGCTAGGATTGCGCCATGACTGGTCAGTCCCCCTTGTTCTGAGATGATACCTACGGCGGTGTGCAAGTAAGGAAGCCAATCCGGGGAAAGGTTGGAGGCAACGATAATTCTTCCCGGTGGAAGCTGAGTTGGGGCTTGATTTGGATCGGGGATGACGACGGCGGGTGCGATCACCCGCCCCCTAGATCCAGCCACCCCCGCGACAAGTCGCTCAGATCTCGAATTGGCTAATCCAGGGATGGCGACTTTTGAGACCTGAGTAGCCTGGAAATTGGCAGTCGGTCTAATCGGACTCCAAGGGTTAGCCTGGGTAATCCAGACCTGAGGCTGATTGGGGTCAGCAGAAGGCTGGACTAACCACTCCATCATCAGTGAATCGCCTAGCTGGGTCCTGGCCGTTTGGGCAAGATGAATAAGTGTGTCCAGTTGATCTTGAGTTAATGCATACGTTTGGTCCGGATCAGTTACAGAGTCAACCTTGAGACAATTCCCAGGCATTTTCGCGGGGGCGATCGTAGCTGAGTCCATAACTCGATAGATTTGAGTTTTAACCCCGATTTGCTGTGATTCAATGGCGCTATCCAAAATCGAGATTTGATAGCGATCGGGAATCACTTCCCCCCTGACTAAAGCCATGCCTAACCCATAGGTGGATTGGAGGGTCATTCCTTCCCCGTCTATCTCCATTTTGCCCGCAGCACTGGCGGAGTAAAGCGGTTGGATCAAGACCGCCAGATTAATTTGTTGAATCTGAATACGTGATCGCTGCCAATAGAAAAGGCTCTTAGCTCTAAACAGCTCTGCCCAAACCAGTTTAAGATGCGTCATCAACATCTCTGGCTGGGCCCAGCAAACTTGGGCCTCCAATAAGCCAGCAGTCCGGGCGCTTAGAGTCGGATCAACCGTCGTTCCAACGTTTATGGAAGGGCGTAAAATCACTGCAGGCGCCTTCAAGCGATCAAGCGCCTCGGCCAGGTCAAACCAGGATAAATGAGATAAAGCAGCCCCTGCAATAGCCTGACGAATCTGTTGAGCAATCCCCTGGAGTTGTCTCGGATTATTGATATCTAAGTATAGGGAAGAATCTGGCAAATCTGCAAACAGGGGTTCCAACCAGTTAATCGTTTCCAAAAAATAACGAAATGTCCCGGCTGAAACCACATAGCCCGGTATAACCGGATATTCATGGCGCATCAGGGTACTCAGATAAAACGCTTTATCCCCAACTAGCCAACGGTCAGAGGACTGAATTTGATCGAGTCCATATAAATCGGTCATCGTAAGCGTATGTTTTCCCCTGTTTGTTCAGATTGGGTTGTTTTAACCGAGGAACAAATCTACCTTCCCTTGATATTAGACTCCTGGTAACGCAAAGGTTGATCTTGAGCGACCAAGAACCTGCTCCCTCTTTTTTCAAAACAAGATCTACGGCAAATTTACCTAAGCTTTAGGCGGCAAGCGTTTGAGTCAGATAGCAAGAATTATCAGAGAGCCATTTTCAAATTTAGTCAGCGTCCAATCCTAAAAGCGGTTGTTCCATGCTCAGGTTATTGATTGTAGTTGCTTATATCGAGCAGAATTAAACTTCACTATTTCTACGCTAACCGAATCGGGGGAAAAAAACGACAATCGATTATCGGGGATAAAGGATGAAGGCGAAAGATCTACCTTCATTCTTCACGCTTCATTCTCCTCCCCAAATCCCGACGTTTGCATTCTGTATTCCCATCCGACGATGTATAGCAGGTTTCAATTCCACACCCTACACCCTACACCCTTTACCCTATACCCTTTACCCAAGCGAGAATTGCTATATGCTGCAGTGGTTTGTTCGATCATTCACACCAGTCTTTAACCTGTTCCTTGAGGCTAACTGTCCTCTATGCGAACGTTCTACGGCTAAGGCGCTCTGTTTAGATTGTCAAAGACAGGCTAATCGCTGCCGATTAGAGCAACCGGCTCAAACCTGGCAAGGAGACTTGCCGTTGTTTGCGTGGGGAGACTATAGGGGAACATTGAAGCAGGCGATCGCGGCGCTAAAATATAAAAATAAACCGCAGATTGCCCGATTGCTAGGGCGTTGGTTAGGTGAAGCTTGGTTAACTCACCCCCCCTGTTGGAAAAGCCAAGCTGCTTCAAAGCATCGTCCTGGTTCACCTTGGGTTGTCCCCATTCCCCTCCATGCCAATAAGCAGCGTCAGCGAGGGTATAACCAGGCTGCTCTATTGGCGGAAAGTTTTTGTGAGGTGACAGGATTACCTTTGGCTAGAAAGGGCTTAGTACGTATGCGGCAGACAGAGGCCCAATTTTCTCTCACGGTAGTAGAGCGACAACGCAACTTGATAGAGGCTTTCCAAATTGGTGAGCAATTTAGACGTCGCCCTCCAACTACTCCGGTCCTTTTACTGGACGATATTTACACCACCGGAGCAACTGCTCGCTCTGCAACCACAACTCTAAGGCGACAAGGTATTTCAGTGTTGGGGATGGGTGCCATCGCCCGGACGATGGCATCCTCCCATTCAATCAGCCAAGGAGCGTGAAATTGGTTGCACCCTTGAGGATTTAGGGAACCCGAAGATAGGTTGAGGGTCTAGACCCGTAATTTGCTGAAACTGGGCAGGTGTAATGGCGCTGACAATGGGTTGAGTTTCCCATTCCTGAAGTTTTTTGTCAGCTTCACTCAAAAACTCCATCCCTCTTATCGGAGGTATTCTAAGCCAAGTGCTAACCAGGATTTCTACTAAAGCAAGCTCAATTAAGGTCGGTGGGTATTTTTGCAACAGCTGCTCTAAATAGAGCTCAAATTCAGCCTCATCATTCCCTGCCAACTGATAGCTACTGACGACGTGCTTGACGCGTTGTTGATTAATTTGTTGCTCAATTTCCATGTAGACTCCAGTCGGAGAAATGTGGTAACTAAATTCCAGGTAACACTCTCATCCAATAAAACCAGCGGTGGGAACTCTGATGCGGCCAAACTATGGGACTTGCGAAGCAATAGAACTCCAGACCTGTAAGTGTATTGTCAAAGGAGCAGTACAGTATTAAGCGACAAGTCCCCGACCGAAATTATTCCTAAAGTGTATTATCTAGAATCAGGTAATGATTCAGGGAAAAATTAATCAATTAAACTCATTACAAATCTTTAAGGACATAAATCTTAAAGAATCTGTGCAAAGAGGAGTTACTCGAACTTTCCCGACAGTTCACTCTGTGTAATACAACGTAATCAGGCAAACCCCTTTGACCCTCGGTGATGCTTGTCCGACCAAAAGTAGTGGATTAATTCAGCCTTGGCTGGGTCGCTGTAAGGCTTGTCTGCAATCGTATTGCTAGCAGAAATAAGGTGTAGCTATCGAGCCTACACCGAATGGCACTGAAATAAGCCATGTGGGCAATGCCTGGGTTGTTCAGTTTGCTAGATTTACCGTTCTAGAAGTTCATGCAGATTATAGGACGGTTATTGTATTGTGAACTGCCCCATTCAGCAGAGACTTATCAAGTCTGATCAGAATTA
>JAKSDM010000146.1 GCA_022360135.1 Pseudanabaenales cyanobacterium
CAAATCGGTTCCTAAAACTTGTCCGATTTGACCCAATATATCGACGTTACCATTGCCCGTAAAGGTAGTGACGGATTGGGTGGCGTCGCCTCTATCCGCTAGAATCAGGTTCTCAAACACGAGATCCCGCGTCTGCAAGGGGTCTTGCCCCGGAGGAACCGTAAAAACAATACTGCACTGATTAGGTGACTGTTCTGTTGTTGCACAGACAATATCGTAGCCGTTCTCAGTACCCGTTCTCAGTTCTAGCAGACCTTCAGGACGATAGGTCTCCAAGCGGCTGCTAATGGCGTTGCAGCGACGCTCCGATGTCCAGCCGCCGCCCAATTCAGTGGGAGTCGCCCAAGCATACGCCTGATTGGGTTGGCTTTCCGGAAAGTACATGACGGTGTACTCTCCATTTTCGATTTGGCAGGCAAATCGTGGGGTCTCTTCCCCCGACGCCGAAGGATCTGCTTCTGGCGTCGAAGGCTCAGCCTCGGGTTGCTGGGGTTCTTGCTGAGGTTCTCTGCTTTGGGCGTTGCCTGGTAAAGGAAACGTAACCGTAACAGCCGCCAATGCACCACTCAGTAGGACAAGACTTCCCAACCCATGAATAACTGTCCACTGAACTTTTCCTAAACTTTGCATGCTCAACATCCTTGCTCTTTCTGGACGATTGACACTTGGGCCGTAAGCGATTGCTGCGTTTAACCAATAACCGATAACCGGATCGACTCCCTCAGGATTCTCCCTAGCTAAAAATCCAATGGCTCTAGCAATTTACTATCAGCTTAGCGCGGATGCGCTATTGCTTTGGCGAGGAAAATGGCCGCTGTCATACTGTTCAAGCGGGGTAAACTCCCCGCCTTACCGATCTATATTCGTGAATTTCTCTTGGAATTGGGTATCGGCTTTGCCTTCATGGGCAGTCAATACCACATCGAAGTCGATGGAGATGATGACTATATCGATCTGTTTTTCTATCATGTGCAACTGCGCTGCTATGTCGTCATCGAACTCAAGGTTACGGAATTCAAGCCGGAATACTTCGGCAAGATGAATTTCAACGTTTCGGCAGTCGATGACTTGCTGCGTCACCCGGACGATAACCCCACCATCGGGTTGGTCCTTTGCCGCTCCAGTAAAAAGACCACAGCCGAATACGCCCTACGCAACGTCAGCACGCCTATTGCCTTATCCACACATCGTTTGCCGGAACAGCTCAAGAAAAACTTGCCGACGATCGAGCAACTGGAAATGGAACTTGAGAAGGAGATGTCCTAGGACAAATCTGCTTCATTAACGAAATCTTTGGAGTAACTGCATAGCAAGGGTTATAGCTGCAATATCTTTCCCTCTTTTGGATCTTTTTGCAACACATCCCAAAAGAATGGGGAGAGGCGTCTCTCTGTCAAAGATCCGAAATTTGAAGAGCCAATGCTGACAATTTCGATTCAAATGCTCTCAAACTACTGAAAACTCATTTATTATTAAAATATCTTTGAAAAACTCTTTTAACTAGCCGATTTGATTTTATGCCAATTTTTAGCGATATACCTATAGCGATAATTACTTCGAGTGCAGCAGTAATAGGATTATTTAGTTGGCGATGGTGGCAACAGAGAAAATATAGCTCTTTGCGAGCACTTCCTTCTCCTCCGAGACATTGGCTATTAGGTAATGCATCACAATTAATGGATGCGGCTAAGACAAGTAAATATTTCTTATTTCTATTTGATTGGGCGAAGCAATTAGGCTCAATGTACGTTATCTGGGTTTTTAACAAGCCCATTGTGATCTTAAACAAGCCAAGAATTATTGAGGAACTTCTCGTTCATGGGCAGAAAGATGGAACTTTTGCTAGGGATCCTGAATTACGGGAACTCTGGGGAAGGCTATTGGGTGGCCCTATAATGATTCAACAAGAAGGTTCTGAGTGGCAATGGAGACGCCAAACATTTAACCAAAGTTTTACTTCTAGTCATCTTTCTGCTTACTTTGAACTCATTTACCAAGGCTGTATGCAGGTAATAGAGATTCTCCAAGGCGCCACTCAGGTGCAGAAAGTAATCCAAGTAGATCCTTTGTTTGCTGAGCTTACTATGCGGCTCATTTGTCGTTTGATGCTGGGTATTCCTCTAGATAGAAAGAGTTCTTCTCATGAAGGCCCTTCTCTTGAACCAGAAAAGTTATATGAGGCTTTGTCAGTTTTGACCAGGCAGGTTGTTACTGAGGCCGCAGGCGAAAAAAAATGGGTGAAATACATACCAACTAAGCCTAAGCAAGGTTACTGGGATGCAAAGCGTTTTCTACAAGAGTTTGTATCTCCTCGGGTAGATTTGGCATTACAAATAGCTGGACGCAAGCCGCTTAGTGCAGTAGAGGTAAGCCCTCTGTTTGAAAAATCAATTCTGGTTCAATTGGCTAAGCAACCGAAATATAATCAACAGATGCTGTGTGCAGAAACAATCGGGATGATTTTTGCCGGAACTGACACAACGGCTCACACTCTTTCTTTTACGGTAGGAGCGTTAGGCGTTAATCCTAAAGTTTTTCAACTAGCGCAGCAAGAAGTCGATCAAGTTTGGCGACTTCATGATGGCATCAATTCAAAAAGCTTGAAGAAGTTAACTTATCTACAAGGAATTATTAAAGAATCAATGCGTCTTTATCCAGTATCGAATGGTTCAACTGGATGCATTGCTACGAGAGACACAGTTATTGAAGGAGTCCATATTCCTAAAGGGACATCTATTAACTGGTCAATATTAGCTGCAGGGAGAGATCCCCAAGAATATCCTCAGCCCGATGAGTTTTTGCCAGAACGTTGGTTCAAAGAGCAAGAAAGAGATACTCAACCTTTAACAATGTTGGTTTTTGGTTCGGGGCCTCATCGTTGCCTGGGAGAGTCTCTGGCAATGCTGGAGGCAACGGTAATGTTGGCGCTGCTGCTACGCTATTTTACCTGGGAAATCGTCAACGGGCGTACGTCACTCGAACAGCTAGGGCAAAATCTTACAGTTTTTCCCCAAGACCGGATGCCGGTTAGATTCAAAGTTCGGGAGTTGGCGGAGAATACCCTGGTTGACTGACAAATCTTCTCTGTGTAGGTTGGATTGAGCGTGCGTAACCCAACGCCCGCATGGGTTACACTTCGCTAACCCATCCTACGAATTTTCAGGGGTTTCAGGAGTTCTGTCAGTCAATCAGGTCTTGACCTCTATGACCCATCCCCGGAAAATTTACAGGTGGAAAATATTTGGCCATCCCAACAATATGTAGAGACGTTGCAAGCAACGTCTCTACAGCACCCATCCAGTCTCATGGGTCAAACCAGTGGCTTATCTCAGGGGTTCAGTCAAGCGTAGATCGCATTGAAATTAAACTTATCCCCCTTAGTTGACCTGCCGTGTACACACAAGTCGTAGCTGGAGTCATTTCAGCCCCCTAAATCCCCCAATTCTGGGGGACTTTGAACTCTGATCCCCCCCAGAATTGGGGGGTTAGGGGGGCCAGATCGGCGAATTCGCAATCGGAGTCGAGATCTAGATCTGTGTACACCGTAGCTTAGTTGACCAGGCAGTCGGAAACAATTTGCTTGGCCGCTGTTTGCACCGACAATGCCCAAGCCTCACCTGCCTGTAGCGCTTGCTCTACCCCCGCTAAACTGTTGTAGAAAAGACGCCAACCCTGCCGCTCACGTTGATAAACCTGTTGCAGCGCACTATTGGACTGCCCCTGAGTAAAGCCCATGCCTTCTTGCAGCTGAGGAATGCCAGTGCGCATAAACTCAGATGCTAACTCGGGGTTACCCTGACTAAAGAGAGTAGCCACCTTGAGCGCAAATCGCAATAAAGCGACCGTCGTCGGTAGCTGGGAAATAAAGCAGCCCGTAAACGGATCAGCGATGTGCTTGATCTCGCTGACGCTTTGGGGTAGCGCTTCCGCATAGGCTGAAAACATTAAAATTCTTAGATAGTCGCCGATTTGCTTACCCACCTTGGCCATGGCGATCGCTTCCTGGGCAAAGCCCTCCTTATCATGGCGCATAATCAGGCCCGAGGCATGGACATAGCCCAAGCGATCTGACTGACCTAGGGTGGATAGTAAATAGGCCTGATCCTCTGCCCGGGCGATAAAGCTTGGGGTGAAGGGTTGAAAGCGGCGTAAGCTGTCAACTAAAACGCCATTGGTGCCGCCAGTCACATGGATGCGCTGGAGACAGGTATGGCGGCCATCGGGAGCAACCCCAGACTGGTAGCGCGTCATCATCTCGGCCTCAGTCGATAGGGCTTGAGGCAGCTTGCTGAAGAAAATGTACTCGTCTGGCTGCAGCTCCCCTTCAGGAAATGTCACATCTGGTGTGAATACGCCTTTATGAATATCCCGTTGGTTGACCAAGGCCCCGGCAATCATGCCTA
>JAKSDM010000372.1 GCA_022360135.1 Pseudanabaenales cyanobacterium
TCAAACTCCCTGGCTTTGAAGCCATTGCCCGGACTACATTAACCGCGTTGACAGTGAATCCGAGCCAGGTGATCAGGATCGCTGAACTGGCGCTGAATGATTTCGCCCAAGGTCATGCAGCCGTGCTAGCGGGCGATCGCGCCCAAGGCGGTTCCCCTTCACTGGCTTTACAAGAGCTGGCAGGGGGGGCGGCGGCAGCCAGCCAACCAGCGGCGGCAGCCATCACAGAAGCGGTTTCTCCACTGACTTCTACCGATGATTCCTCAGTCACTAACACCGAAACCGAAACCCAATGGCAGATAGCAGGAGAAGAGGATCTGGCTTTTGATGCAATAGAGTTAAACCTCAGCCTAGATACTCTGGTTCAGAATACGGCCTTCCCCTCAGAGGCCTCAGCTACGACAGAGCCATTCTCTCCACCCGCCGCTAGCGAGTCTTTGGCGGCTGAATCCGAAACCGGAGCAGCCTCATCTGAGGACAGGGAAGCAGTGAGTTCGTATACTCCGATAGAGCCAAGTCTTAGCCTGGATGACCTGTTTGGCGATCCGCCTCTGCCCTCAGAATCAACGGCGGAAACCCCAATTTCAATCGATACAACCTACCCATCAACAGACTATCCAGTCACTGGTGAAGTTGATGAAACGGCAGCAGCGGTTGAGCTAACAACGGGTGACGAAATAGATAGCTTGTTGCCCTCTCCAACCCGGGAAGCACCGCCCACCGATGAAATTGTATCGCTAGACGATTTGCTGGATGCTGACGCGGAGAGCAAATCCCGCCCCGCCGCCTTCGATCCGCCCTCGCCCGTCAACGGAACTACCCCCCAGAGTTCCCAAGCGGAGCAACAGCGGCGAGGGGAACGGATGGAAACGGTGCGAGTCGGGGTAGAACCCCTCAAACGCTTAGACCATTTAGCCGGTGAGTTGTTAACGAATCAAAACAAACAAACGAATCAAGACAAGCAATTGCGTCTGACAATGCAGGAGTTGCGATCGCACATCCAGCAACATCAACAGACAACGCATCGGTTGCAGGATGCCCTTAACCGGCTGTTAATCGAACTTGAAAGCGGCAAAGTCTCCCAGTCAGTCGCCCCACTGGTCTCGGTTTTCGCAGCGGAACCCAACTCAACTTGGGGTCGTGCTGAGGCTCAGACCTCGGCAACCACCTTCGATCCCTTAGAGATGGATCGCTACAGTGATCTGCACGCCCTGATCCAATCCGTTTTGAATGAAACTGTCCAACTGGATGTGACCACTGAAGTGGTGGATCAATTGGTTGAGCAAGGGGGGCAAACCCTGGAAACTCAGCAGCGACTGTTGACTCAGGTTCGAGATGATCTCACCTCGGTCCGACTGCAACCGCTCCAGGATCTGTTGAATCGGTTTCCTCGTCTGTTGCAACAACTGGCGGCGGCTTATCACAAAAAAGTGGAGCTAACCCTGAGTGGAACTCAGGTTTTAGTGGACAAAGCGATCGCCGAGAAACTCTATGACCCGTTGTTACACCTAGTCCGAAATGCCTTCGATCATGGGATTGAATCTTCTGAAACCCGTCAGCTGCAAGGGAAACCAGAGGCGGGACAGATCGAAATTCGGGCTTACCAGCAGGGAGGGCAGACGGTCATTGAAGTCAAAGATGATGGACAGGGGGTTGATTTACAGAAGGTGGTTCAGCGAGCCATCGAATTGAATATCACCACCCCTGAACAGGTATATGCGATGTCCGAATCCCAGTTGTTGGAATTGTTGTTTGAGCCAGGATTTTCGACCGCCGATCAACTCAGCCAACTGTCCGGTCGAGGCATTGGTCTTGACATTGTCAAAAGCCAGCTCCAGGCGATGCAAGGCTCAGTGGAAATTAGCTCTTCACCCCAAAAGGGAACCACATTCTATTTGCGAATTCCCCTCTCTGTCACCATTGCCAAGCTCCTGGTTTGTCTATCCCAAGAAAATGCTTACGTTGTCGCTGTTGAGCGAGTAGAACAGATTGTTGTCCCTCAACCTGACCAACTCACCTCCTGGTTGGGTGGGCAAGTCGCTTTGTGTTGGAATCAGGATGATGATGAGGTGATGACGCCAGTGCATCATCTATCTGACCTGATTGAGTATTCATCCACCAGTTCTCAACTCAGGTCTGTCTTCTCTGGGTCAAGTCTTGAGTTAATCTCCAACCACCCATCCTCCCCTCGCAAAATCGACAAATCTCCCATTTTGGTTCTCCAAACCGCCACTGGATACAAAGGATTGGTGGTTGACCAGGTGTTGGGAGAACAAGAACTCGTGATTCGCTCGGTGAGCGACACCATTGCCCCACCGCCTTATGCCTATGGTTGCAGCATTCTCAGCGACGGCCGTCTGGCCCTGGCGATCGATGTCGACATATTGCTCCAACCCAAACCAGAGAGCCCTCCCCCTTCCCAGTCATTTCCAATGCTGGGTTTAACGCCTACCCCCTCCCAATTCTCTCTGCCGTCAGCGCCAGATGTCAGCCTAGCGCCCCCTCAACTCAAAAGCCCGCCCAAAGTAAGCGCCGCCAAGATCATGGTGGTGGATGACTCCCTCACCCTGCGACAAACCCTATCAAAGGCATTAAAACAGGCAGGCTATACAATTCGGCAAGCTGAGGATGGATTAGATGCACTGACCCAGTTGCAGCAACATTCTCCCAGTGACCTGATCATTTGTGATATCGAAATGCCGCGTCTAGATGGGTACCAATTCCTCCAGCGCCTGCGTCAATACCCAGCATTGGCTAAAATTCCAGTCATCTGCTTGACATCTCGCCACAGTAAAAAACATCGTCAGCTTGCCTTAGACTTAGGTGCGGCGGCTTACTTCACCAAACCCTACAAGGCCAACGAACTGATAGCCAACATCCACCGCTTGCTTCAAGCAAGGCACATCAAGTCAAAGCGAGAAATTATCCCTAAGATAGAATCCAGAATCCAGAATCGAGACTAAACCTTTCCCCTCTCCCCTTCCTCAATTAGGCAATTCAAAATTCAAAACCTTCTTCGGTCTTGGCTCTGCGTTACTGGTTCTGCATTCCTCGTTCCTCGTTCTTCACCCACCTGGACCCCAAATTTCTATCTCAATGATCCCATCCTTGGCCAACCCACCTTCCCAAATAGAGTATTGTAAGGTAGTTGTTTTTCAGATTTTAGGCCATTGGCTAGCCCTACCCACATCAGCTGTCTTGAAAATAACTCGATTACCGACGCCAGTAAATGGCGGCGTTGAAGCCAACGGGCTGACAATGTGGAACAATTGCCCACTCGTCTTTTTAGATTTGCATGCACTCCTGGCTCCCAAGCAATACCAGCTTCCTCCTCCTGAAAGTCACTCGTCAGGGTGCTTGAGGTTTGTCATCATTGCTCAATCTCAAGCGACAGAGCCCTGTGCCATTCCAGTGGACAAACCCCCTACCCTGATGGAAATCCCATTATCTGAAATTCAGATACTGCCGCCGCATTACCATCAAGTGATTGGCGGGATTGCTGGCCACGTAGCCGTTTTGCCCCATCAAGGCTCGATTTTAAATATTCTGTTGCTTAATTTGCAGCAAGCCTTAAATAAGACTCTACAGAAATTCTAAAGGGGCGTCTAGAGACAATAGAGCTTAACCACAATGCTTACTCCAGAATCTTTTAACCCCATTAAATCTTCCCATGTTAGCTTTGTAACGGTTCCTAGTATCAATGCTCTAACTGGCCAACTCAATTATTGCATCCAAGAAGAATTTACAGGTCAATTGGATTTACAGTTTGAAAACAGTCAACAGTGGACCCTACATTTTAATCTGGGCCGTTTAATCTGGGGAGCTGGCGGGCTTCATCCCATTCGCCGCTGGCGTCGACAACTCTATCAATACTGCCCTACACTAACCGTTGGCGCTCACAAACAACCAGAAGATTGGCCGCTGCATTTAGATTATGGCTCTTTAACCGCGCTATTGAAAGAGGGAAAAGTTCAAAGTAAAGAGGTACAAGCAGTTGTTAACGGTCTAATTGTGGAAATTCTATTCGATATTTTCCAGCAATGGGAGCAAGGCGATTATGCCTCTGAGCTAAAACTCATATTCAAATATACTCAGCCAAATTTCGCTGATTCAATTAGGGTTACTGTTCCCGTTTATTTCGCCTTATCAGAGGCAATTCTAGGTTGGCAAGCTTGGCAGGAGTGTGGACTAAAAGGCTATTCTCAAAACCAAGCGCCTAAAATCTGTGATAGTGAGAGGTTACAAAAGCGACTTTTACCCAGCACCTACCAAAATCTTGCTACGCTGATGACCGGAGATCAAACCCTAAGGGATATCGCCATCCAGTGCGGCAAAGATCCGCTAACTATCACAAAATCACTCATTCCCCACCTTAATCTGGGGTTGATAAAACTGGTTGAGGTTGATGACTTAAAGACTTTTGTTAAACCCTTTGTAAAGGATCTACCACAGTTACAATCGATTTCTCAATCCAACAGTTATGGCTGCTCTCAGCCTAGCCCCCCCTTGATTGCTCACATTGATGACTCCAAGATTGAGGGCCAAATCATGGGTGGTATTCTAACCTCAATGGGCTATCGGTTCCTGCATATTGAGGAACCGCTACAGTCGTTGCCACTCTTGCTAAAACATGAACCAAATCTAATTTTTTTAGATTTAGTTATGCCCATCATCAATGGGTATGAAGCCTGTGCCCAAATTCACCGTATTTCAAAATTCAAACATACCCCTATTGTTATTCTCACTAGCAAAGACGGGGTTATGGATAGAATACGGGCAAAGCTATCGGGTTCAACCGACTTTTTGACAAAGCCCATCACAGTGAAAAAGGTAGAAGCAATTTTACAGAAATATCTGACTCAATTTTTCTCAGTTAAGAGCTGATTGATCAGGGAAATCTAAAGAAAGAGTAATCGGAGTTATGACGGCGGTTTCAGCCAATAGTCGCCTAGTGAGCCTGGTGTCCAGAGCCAACCGCCAGAGCGCATATAAAAATTAGCGTTCAACTACGCGGTGGTTGGGGGTTTAAAATTCCGTAAGCGCAGGGCGTTAGTCACCACCGAAACAGAACTGAAAGCCATCGCAGCCCCGGCAATCATCGGATTCAGTAACCAGCCTGAGAGGGGGTAGAGGATGCCAGCGGCAATGGGAATACCGGCAATGTTGTAGATAAAGGCAAAGAAGAGGTTTTGGCGAATATTTCGAATTGTGGCGTGACTGAGTTGAATCGCGGTGACAATACTTCGTAGGTCGCCAGAAATCAGGGTGAGGTCACTTGCGGCGATCGCGACATCCGCGCCGACGCCAATGGCTATGCCGATATCAGCCTGAGCCAGCGCTGGGGAATCATTAATTCCATCGCCTACCATCGCCACGATTTTACCTTCGGCCTGGAGAGATTTTATTTGGGCCGCCTTTTGGTCAGGGCGGACTTCGGCAAACACCCGTTTGACGCCAGCTTCACAGGCGATCGCGGCAGCGGTTTGGCGGTTATCCCCGGTCAACATCACCACTTCCAATTTCATTTTCTGAAGCGCCCTGACGGCTTCAATTGCCGAAGGTTTGAGGGCGTCTGCAATGCTAATTAGTCCTTCAATGTGTCCGTCAACGGCAATCCAGGCAGTGGTTTTCGCCGCCGCTTCCCAGGCTTGCCGCTGGGATTGTAGCGGGGTGGTATCGATCTCCAAGCTATCCATCCACCGTTGGGCGCCGATTTGGACCAGTTGGTCAGACACAACCCCCTGAACCCCCATACCGACAACCGCTTCAAAGTTGTAGACATCTGGCAGGGGGAATTTAACCCCCTGTGATTGAGCATATTGGACAATCGCTTCCGCCAATGGATGTTCCGACTTTCGCTCCACTGCCGCCGCTAGCCGTAGGAGTTTAATTTCATTGCTATGGGCGGTTCCCTTGACCGTCGCATAATCGGTGACCGTGGGTTTTCCTGCAGTCAGCGTGCCGGTTTTATCCAACACAATGGTTTGCAGCTTATGGGCCAACTCCAAACTTCTAGCCTCTTTAATCAGAATGCCGTTTTCCGCCCCTTTACCTGTACCAACCATGATTGCAGTGGGAGTGGCCAGTCCCAAAGCGCAGGGACAGGCGATAATCAAGACCCCAACCGTTGTCAGCATGGCCAGGGTCAGATTGCCCATCGTATTGAACCAGATAATGAAGGTGGCGATCGCGATCGCAATCACGCTAGGAACAAACCATCCTGTCAACTGGTCCGCCAGTTTCTGAATGGGGGCTTTAGAACCCTGGGCGGCTTGCACTAGCTTGACAATCTGCGCCAACACCGTATCCTTCCCAACCCGTGACGCTCGGAACTTGAAACTGCCGGTCTTGTTGATGGTGGCGCCAATCACCTCATCCCCCACCTGCTTTTTGACCGGGATGGGTTCGCCGCTCACCATCGATTCATCCACTGCGGAGGACCCTTGAATCACATTGCCATCGACCGGGATTTTCTCTCCCGGACGGACGAGAATCACATCGCCGACAATCACGTTTTCCAGAGGCAGGTCAATCTCCTCACCCGCCCTGATCACACGGGCTGTTTTGGCCTGCAGCCCCATAAGTTGACGAATTGCTTCAGAGGTTCGACCTCGAGCCTGATTTTCTAGCAGACGACCTAGCAGGATTAGGGTAATGATGACGGCTGCGGTTTCAAAGTAAACCTCTGGCTGCAGCCCTTGCGCTAGCAGGAATCCTGGAAAAACAGCGACATACAGCGAGTAGAGAAACGCCACTCCCGTCCCCAGAGCCACCAGTGTGTTCATGTCGGCGGTATGGCGCTTAAAGGCTTTCCAAGCATTGACAAAAAAGACTTTACCACACCAAAACTGTACCGGCGTCGCCAACCCAAGTTGCACCCAAGGATGGTGTAGCCATATCGGTATCCAGGGAAGGTTTAGCCCTGTCATACTGGGCAGCATACCGATCACCAGCAGGCCACTGACGATAGCGCCCACCACCAGCTTCTGCATCAGCTCTCGCTGCTCTGCCTTACGGACTGCCTTCTCGGCATCTTCTTCTCCGACGCCCAGTGTTGGCATTGGCTGAGCGGCATATCCTGCATTGGCCACCGCCTCCTGGATGATGTTCAAATCGGTGCGCTTGGAGTCGTATTGGACAGTCGCCTGTTCCGTAGCAAAGTTCACATTGCAGGCGACAACACCCGCAACGCCTTGGATTGAGTGCTCAATCGCGTAGGCGCAAGATGCACAGCTCATCCCTTTCAGACGAAGATGACTGATCTTCATACCTTTACCTCTACAGATGCATCTAGCGTAAAACCTCCAGTTAGCTGGAGGTTCAAGCAACTGTAATGAAAGTTTTATCAAGAGGTTATCCCTATCCAGAAGTCAGAATCCAGTCTGTAGATCGCTTCTGACTCCTAACGCCTGACTTCTGACTGCTCGCCCGGCCAGAACGTTCCGGCTTAAGCAGACACCCCTTCTGCAGATGTCGCTCCAGCCAATTGCTCAAGTCGGCTAGCACTTCTTGGTGATTGATGTCATCATGGAGTTCATGATAACTCTCGGGATACTCTCGCCTTTCCTTGTCTGAGAAGATGACTTGTTTAAAAAAAGTGCAGCTCCCTTCGGAAGGGGCGACTCGGTCTGCTCCACCGTGGAGGATGAGGAGGGGGGCCTGCAGATCAGCAATGTGGTTTTGGACCCAGGCGGTTACCGTGAGAAATTCCGTCACCAGGCGGGCGCTCCCTTTTGTATGTCGCAGCGGATCCCGAGCATAGGCTGTGACCA
>JAKSDM010000856.1 GCA_022360135.1 Pseudanabaenales cyanobacterium
ATAGGCGGGGTGCTGCTGATTGGGTTTTTTACCCCGTTTCAACCTCAAATTTCTGGGGTGGCTGTACTCGCCGCCGTCAGTATTTCCGGCGGCATCGGTCTTTTCTTTGGCGTCCTGCCCGCTCAGCAAGCGGCTAAATTAGACCCAATTGTAGCGTTGAGGAGCGCTTAGCCAATAAGCCTATGACGGATATAACCAACCCTAATGCCTGGGTCACTCGTCCTGGATGTTACGATCCTACTGTAATTGCTCACGTTCGATGGATTTCTTGAAGTTGCTCGAGTAGTTCCAGTGTACGTCTATTGGCGATGGTTTCGCCTTGTTGGTAAAAGCATTGAGCCGCTTGCTGGAGGTCGGCGATTCCTTGCATCGAATTCCCCATTTGAAGCAGTAAAATGCCTCGGTTGAGGTAGGTGCGACCATGATCAGGCGTTAATAAAAGAACCTGATTGAAGTCCGCTAGAGCAATTCCGTAATCTCTCTGACGATGATAGGCGCGAGCCCGATGGAAGTAGGCTCTAGCATCGGTTTGATCGAACTCAACCGCTTGGGTAAAATCAGCGATCGCAGCCTCATAGTCAGCTAGCTGTAGATGGGCTAATCCTCGGTAATCGTAGATTTCAGCCATCCGAATTTTTGGTAGGCTAGGGCTGTATTTCAAACCCAAGTCAAAGTCAGCAATGGCGGCCTGATGTTGTCCCAGTGCAAATTTCGCCAATCCTCGGTTGTAAAACCCACGGTAGTCATCAGCCTTGAGTTGAAGCAGTTGATCATAATCTGCGATCGCAATTTGATAGGACCCTGATCGGTAATAGGCCAGCCCCCGATTAAGATAAGCCTCGATATTATCAGGTTTGAGTTGTATTCCCTGAGTACAATCAGCAATCGCCCGTTGATAATCATCCATGACTAGATAGGTCAGACAACGATTGCTATAAGACACCGCCACCTTTAGGTTCAGCTCAATTGCCTGAGTAAAAGCCGCAGTGGCGAGGGGGTAGTTTTCCTGTTGGAGTGCGGCGACGCCTAGCTGGAAAGTATCCTGATTAGCGCCTGTGGAGTTGCCTATCAACCCCGCCCAGGAGGGAGGCATAAACCAGAAAGTGATCAACGCAACGAAAACGCTAAAACCAACAATGGATTTGCGAAGGCAGGGCATGGCGCACTCCGAGCCGTGATTTGTCTC
>JAKSDM010001226.1 GCA_022360135.1 Pseudanabaenales cyanobacterium
AAATCATTGAAGAGCTAGAACCCCTTCGCCGCAGCTTATTTTATGGCTCCTGCGGATATTTAGATTGGCAGGGAAACCTGGATTTAAACATCCTCATTCGCACCTTACTCCTTTCCACCAAGCCCACTCATCAGCCATCGGCGTTAAGGTTAAACCAGGTTTGGGGGCAAGTTGGCGCCGGTATCGTAGCCGATAGCAATCCAGAACGAGAATGGTGTGAATCTTTGCAAAAAGCTAAAGCTCAATTCATGGCACTGGGGCGATCCAGTCCGGCGTAGGAGCGAGAGCAACTGGCTCTGGGTAATCTGTTCCCTGATCCGATACGCCGTTCTCAATGCCAATGTCGCAATCAGTCGTCCTAAGTCTCAGGGCAAGAAGATCAGTTAAGAATTCTGATATTTTTCTTTTATCAGAAACCGGAAGAAACGATAAGCATTCTCTCCCCACACGCTGATAGAACAGGGATGATTCAAATCGGATTCAGATGGGATCAAAAATACTTCAAAACGGAACAGAGATCGATTTAAAATCAACCAATTCTGATCAAACCTTTACCTCCCCCTTTCTCCACGCCATTTGCTCGATACCAGAGAATCTCACAGTGAGGATGTTTTCCCCGCAGTTGGGGACTGATTGCTGGATTTTATTTGAGGGCTCTGGTGATAAGAAGTGCTACAGCAGGTTTGAGCAGGTGAATCGAGCTTAATTTTGGGTCAATTTATTCTATGCTTTTCTAATAGATAACTCATGTCCAGGAACAACTGCGTAAGCATTAAAAAAAAATGTTAAGTTATTTCGTCTTATCCGCCGTTTTAGAATGCGTATTTAGATACTTGGCTAACTATGCCTAAATCTAAACCTGAATGAACCCTGAAACCTATTTGAATCATCCAACCTTTGGCCTGCTCTTCAGGGTTTGCTTGGTAGAAGAGAAGCAGGAATTATTTGCGACGCTCTACGCCCAGCGCTTGTTCTTCTTAGTCAGGAGCGGTGTCGCAGAAGGGCTAGTCTTCGAGCCTGTGGGGCGGAGTGAAGCCCGCGTTTTGTTAGAAAATCGACTCCGAATTCTCCGTCGAGCTGGACACTACACCGAGTACGATCGTCTCCAGAAGACCTACAAAAAAACGTTTCAATGACAGCTTCGCTCTCAGTTGACGATATCTCTGCTCGGATTGAGCAAGTGCGTCAAACTCTTCCTCCTTCTGTGCGTTTAATCGCAGTCACTAAGAAAGTTTCAGCTGAGGCGGCGCGGGCTGCTTATATGGCTGGCGTGCGAGATTTTGGCGAAAGTCGGATTCAAGAAGCGATCGCGAAGCAAACTGAACTGGCGGATTTAACCGACATCACCTGGCACTTCATTGGCCACTTGCAGACGAATAAAGCTGATCAGGCGCTGACTCACTTTGACTGGATTCACTCCATCGATAGTCTCAAATTAGCCAGACGGCTGAATCACTTAGCCGCCGATTTGCCTCGTCCCCCTCAATGCTGTTTGCAGGTCAAGATCGTATCTGATCCGCCCAAATATGGATTTAGCGTCCCTGAATTATGGCGAGCGCTACCGGCGTTGGATCAATGCGCCGCTCTCAGCATTATGGGGTTAATGACCATCCCTCCTTACGGCCTAGCCGTCGCTGAACTCCAAACTATTTTTCAGCAGACGCGGGAATTAGCTGACAACATCAATCAACATGGGCTGTCTCATATCCAAATTCAGCAGCTATCGATGGGGATGTCGGCGGATTATCCGTTCGCGATCGCAGCAGGCGCAACCATGATTAGGCTGGGCTCTGTTCTTTTTGGCGAACGCCCAATCTAATTTGGCGTGATTAGGCATCGCCCTGCTCAATAGGTTTATACAACCAATAGCTAATAGTCTGTAAACTCTGCTTTGCCTAAAAATAAATAGAGTATTCTTTTCCAAGATTTCATGTATACTGTTGACTCAAATCTTTCCTTCATAGGGCTGGATTAGAGCATTTTCAAACGAAGTCTGTATGGAGCTGTAAACTATCAGCCCGACAATAAGGTTCGTGAAAAGCGCCAAATCTTCTCAGAATTTCTTACCTTCAGCGTCAGCCCTGCTGAGAGGGTGGGAGTTCTTCTAGCACCTTGATGAGGCATCTCTTCAACTAGGTTTGTGAGGGCTGGTTCGCCAAGTTAACAATAGTCATTTCGGAGTGTAAGCTGTGAGCAATCTCTTTTCGAAGCTAAGAGACTTTGTGGGTCTAAACGACCCGGCCGATTATGAATATGAGTATGACGAGATGGATGGAGAAGAGTATCAGAATCTCTATCAAGAAGAGAATCCTCAGTCGGCCTCTCAAGAAGAACCGCGCGCTCGTCGTAGGGTGCGTGAACGGATAATATCCTCTGAAACCGGTATGGCCCCTATGAGTAATGTAATTGGTATGCCTGGAGCTATGAATGGTATGTCTGAAGTTGTTGTGATGGAACCCCGCTCATTTGAAGAAATGCCCCAGGCGATTCAGGCGTTGCGGGAGCGTAAATCGGTCGTTCTCAATCTGAACGTGATGGACCCTGATCAGGCCCAGCGCTCAGTAGACTTCGTGGCGGGCGGCACGTACGCCATGGATGGCCATCAAGAGCGAATTGGCGAGAGTATTTTCTTATTCACCCCGAACTGTGTCCAAGTGAGTACGCCAACTGATCTGGAGGAGGACATTTCCCTGCATCAGTCAGAAACCATCCCAACCCCTAGGCAAGCTCCTCCGGCTCCGGCTTGGAGCGCAGATCAGGCTCGCATGGCTTAAACGCATTATGCCTGCTCAGGCTTTCGAAAACATGACTAGTAGGCATGAGTCGCTATGCCTAAATTGTTCCGGTAGCAAAACCAGTATGGGTTGCCGGTGTCATTCCTAGTAGGTTGTTAATCCTTGTAGGATGGGATCTGTTGGAATAGTTTAGGAGGCGCAGGCTCAGGTGCCTATAAAACTTGGCGTCATTGGCGGCGGGGTAATGGGAGAAGCTCTCTTATCCCGCCTTCTTGTTCAAAA
>JAKSDM010000325.1 GCA_022360135.1 Pseudanabaenales cyanobacterium
CAGCAGGCGTTGGCGCTGGCGACGGCGTTGGGCATTCCCCTGGCGGCGGAGTGTGAGGCGTTGGGGCGAGAGCTTGGGGAGGAAGAGGCAGGAGAGTCTGCCCAACATGAGGGATTGGCGTGAAAATGATGTAGCGGCAATGTTTCCAGATTCTGGGGCAGTTAATGAGGGATTGCGTTTATTGATTAGACTGATCCAGCAGGAGCCATCTCAGCCGAGCGCACAGACTGTGGCTACATCAAAAGAGGCATAGCTGCCAACCTCGAATGCTTAAGTATTTTTAAGTTAACGACACATAACGGGGATGTTTCAGCAGATTGGAACTGCCTGATGCACTCCACAAGATCATGCTATCGGTTCAAATTGCTGTTGAAGTCAGGAATTTTTTAGCCCCTCTCTAACTTCTGAGTTTCACCATGCTTTGGGACAATTTTTGAACTATGTATGAAAGAACGTATTCCTCGTATGAAAGAACGTATCCCTCAACCGGGTAAAGAGGGCGCCTCGCCTGCAGTAGCTCCCCCCGAGCCCACAGGTATGTTCGATCCCCATCCGTTTCCTGAACCAGTGGCGCTGGCGGCTGAACCAGCAGCGCCGGTTTCCCCGGAATCAGTGGCTGAACTTGGGAAGCTCATCGACATCCCGCTCTTCCCGCCCGAGCCAACAACAGCAGATCTGCCTGAGCCTGTGCAGGCAAAGCTGACGGTGGGAGAGGCCGGGGATGGTCAACCCCATGCCCTGACATCAACCATCCAATCACAGAGCCACGGTGACGCTCAACAACAGCTCGAAAGCCCTGTCCACCTTGCTCAAGCTCAATCAGAGGATACCGAGGCAGGCTGGTTGCCCACATCTTTGCAATGGGTTTGGGGTGTTTTGCAGGGCGATTTTAATGAAGACCCCTCCACCAGCCAAATCATTGTCCGCACCCTGATCACCCTCATCCCTGGATTAGATCAAGCGGCTGACATACAAGATGTGGTAGCGGCTCTCTATAAACTTGCCTGGCAGAAACGGTATGACGAAGTTGGCCCTTGGTTTGATTTACTAATCACTTCGATTGGGTTGATTCCGACGGCAGGTTCCGCCCTCAAAGGCGTCTTCAAATGGCTCAAACGCAGTGCAGGCAATATTGATTTGTCAGCCTTACGCAGATTGCTAGAGCCGCTCGGCATCAATTTGGATAGGTTTATTCGTGATTTTCCTGATTACATCACTGCAGCCACTGCCCAGGGCAAAGGGTTTATTGCTAATTTAGCCAACCAAGTCACCGCAACTAAGAACACCCTCCGGAGATACATCCGCTTTGACCCAACTGGAAAGCTAAGTCAACTCATCAGTAAACTCGATGAGTTTAGCCGCTCCCTAGATGAAATTCTGGCTAGGATTGATGAGAAGTTTCGAGAGATTGGGGAGGAGATTCAGAGGCAGTTGGATGAGTTGCTAGGTGGATTAGAAACGGCTAATGGAGCCCCCGTGCCAGGGCGGGGGCAGGAAATTGACCAAGGTCCCATGCGAATGGAGGGGAGCCATGAAGGTGGCTCCCGCATAAATAGCAACAGACTAGATGGGCGCTCTGGCTTGAACTTGCCTCAAGGCCTAACAGATTTACAATTTTCAGATTTATCCACAGCTGTTCGTGCTAGAGCTGCCGAGCTTGGTTTGGGTGAAGATATTGTTGTTCAAGGCAGTCGTGCAGCAGGGACTGCCAGACCAGGATCTGATATTGACATCGCTATTCGTCTCTCTCCAGAAGAATTTGACAATTTTCTCAATAACGGCTCTAGACTGAGCAACCCTAACCCTGGTAGTGTTCTGGAGAAAACAAGGCTACGTGCAATAGAGACAGGAAAGATTCAAGCTGGCGAAGCTCGTTTATCTAACCAAAGAAGACAATTAGAACAATTACTTGGTATTGAAGTAGATCTCTCTGTGATTCGAGCAGGAGGTCCTTTTGATAACGGTGCTCAGATACCATTGAGATAGTTAAGGGACGTTAACAATGTTTGATGAGCTTTACTGCAAGACTTACGTCAAAACAGAACTTTCTAAGCAGGAGCTGTTAGATCGGATTGCGAATATAGTTGATGGCCAAGTCAATATTCGTACGATAGAAGCGGAAATTATGGCAATTGATTTGGTGGAAAATGAAGATTATGATGCCGAGAAGCTCAATGAAACAGACGGATTTATTTACTACCCTTTTTATCTTGAGATAGATCCAGTTATCAAACCTAGTCTATCTCGCCAAAGTTATATCAGCGGAATATCCCACTTACTGGAGGGTCTTTGGAATGAACTTGAAGATGCTGTTGCAGCATGTGAGTTTGAGGATCAGCTTCCTTCCAAGGAAACTTGAATCTCAACTGCAATTTTGAGCCATCATATTACAAAATAATGCGCCTTGCTCTATGGCGTCATCAAGTGCCCGGTGAGTATGTGGGAGATTGTCAAACCACGATTTCGGCATCTTGTTTTTTGTCGATTTTCTATATTCTGTCTTTAGGACAGCCATTCCATAAGTCTTGATATCTAATGCTGAATGAGAGAAAGGACTCCTACCTCCATACTTAATTAAATACCAATATACGAACATAAAATCATAGGCAGCTGGATACCCAACAAAAACAGGTTTGCCTGGCAGATTTTCTAGCCATGCGATATATTTCTTGATGGCTATTTCAGGTGAAAGGCAATTTCTTCTGCAATCTTCCCATGCCTCTGGATTTTTACTCCACCAATCTGTGGTATCTGGATGTGACGTGGCATCAGGTAAAGTTTCTAGGTTAGCTGAAAAAGTTCCTATTAATTCTTTTGGGGCTATGTACGCAGCAGAAGCAAAACTTAGCATTGAGTAAGAACCAGGGATAGGTCCATCAGCCTCTATATCGGTACTAACGTAGATCTCTTGCTTTGGCGTCTTTCCTAGCACAACAGTTTTTGGATAGTATTCTCAACTACTAGTGTAGTGACAAATGGCACTGAAATAAGCGTTTATAAATCGCTAAAAGCCTTGATATTCTGTAGGGTGGGCATTGCCCACATGGCTTATTTCAGTGCCATTCAGTGTAGTGACAGCTATTCTACTAACCTTGAGGCGAGTCTTGACCAGAAGCATCAATGTGGTTCAGATAAATAGTGAGTTAGGCAATCTCCAGCGCGACCTAGAAGTGCATCGTGGCCTGCTAAAAGGAGGGGTAAATTTGGGTGAATTAAGCGAACCTGATGCAGAAGTTGCAGCCCTCTTTGCAGAAGTGAATGTCCAATTGGAGGCCGTCAGACAGATTCGCCCCACGCTGGTCAACCAGTATCCAGCGGTTGGAGTTTTTCTTTCAGAAAGGCTTCGAATTACACTAGAGAATTCTTCATATTTTTTACCCCAAACCAATAGTAACAATAGGGTGGGAAACAGTTAGACGAGCAGTGATAGGACGAAAAATAACTCGATGACTTCGACAACAGAATATAGAGGATGTAGATACTGCAAGCACTATCAATTTGATGGCTCCTGCCCTGCATTCGCACCTGATCCAGTTCCAATCTACATCGCTTCAGGACAGTTCAAACACACTAGACCTGTCCCTAAACAGAAAAACTCCATTGTCTATGAACCATCGACAAATCTATCATGCAGAGGTTCAGAGAGGCATTTCCCGATGGCGCAAATAACAGTATCTGACGATCGCATCAAAATTATTCAAGGGGATATCACTCAGCAATCTGTTGACGCCATTGTGAATGCAGCGAATCAGTCTTTGATGGCAGGGGGTGGAGTATGTGGCAATGTCCACCCTACAGATCTAAGAAGACCTTTGACATTTGACGGGATTAGCATTGCCCAACAGCTCTGATCCAGCTACTGACAATTCCCAATCCTTTCCCTAGAATTGCAGTGAGCCCGATGAACATCTCTTTATTCCCCGCTTCCTATGAAAGAACGTATCCCTCGCCCGGGTAAAAAGGACGCTTCGCCTGCAATAGCTCCCCCTGAACCCACAGACATGTTCGATCCCCGTCCGTTTCCTGAACCAACGGCGCGGGTAGCTGAGCCAGCAGCGCCGGGTTCCCCGGAATCAGTAGCTGAACTGGGGAAGCTCATCGACATCCCACTCTTTCCGCCTGAACAGCAAACGGCAGGTTTGCCCGGGTCTGTGCAAAACAATTTACTTGAGTAAGGGCCTCTGGGGCTTTTAGAAAATCTTCATGCACAAACAACCACAATTGATCCTGGCCTACCGGGTCCGTACGGAGATGATCCTTGCCTTGCCCTACTGACAGAAATTGTTAAACTTGCTGCTGAATTGCGCTCTCGCCATAGAGACATGCTTTACGATCCACACGACCTATACAACCGCCGTCGATTCATCAGCGACCCTTCCATTACCAGGGGGACGGGGGATCCAGGATCCTACGAAGGGCATCAAAACTTCTATAGAGAGCTACAGAAGAAATTGCAAGAAAGAATTGAAGATTTCAAGAAAGACTGTGATGAGGATAACGACCCCTGGGGATATGGGATGGAGATAGGTTGGGATATCGCCCAGGAGTACTCAGTAACCCCTGTCCCAGAAAAACCTCTGCCAAAAGATCCTAACCGATTACTCGAAATCGTTGAGGGGTTAGGCGCCTTTGTCAAAGATGGAGTCCTATGGGTCGATGAAAACGTGGCGCCTGCTGTTTTAACCACTCTCGAACTGATTGCTTTGCTTTTGAGTATACCTCTCAGATTTTTCACGGAACGCGCCGTTTAAAAACTAGCCGAGTTCGGAAATACTCGATACATCAAAAATTGAAAAATGCGAGAAATTGAAAGTTGCTGGAAAAGTTTCAGTTGGTTCGATATCCTATCTCTACCCGCCCTGTCTTGGACACGGCCTTTTCTGCCCCATTGCAACCTGCCTCTGGCGCTCATCGCTAACTTGCCAAGTTGGGATAGCATTCAACACCAAGCCCGCGAAGCATTTATCGCCCAAACTCGTCAGATTAATCGACAACAGGAAGACAGCGCTGATCTTGAGACCCAAGCCCGACGGCGCATTGTGGGTCATGCTTTCCATCAGTTAGCCCAAGTCGTTGGAGCGCCAGTCGCCAGGGACTATGAACACTGGGTGCGGATTCATTTTTTCTCCCCAGAATTCGAGCTGGCCATCGATACCTGGCGTTGTGCACTTTCTCGGGCTTATCCGTATCAACGCGCTGATTCCGTTCGCGCCAGAACTTGGCGAGAGCGTCAGGTGTCGCCCCCTGAGGCTCTAGTGGCTTTGTTGCCAACCTTAGAGCCTTTTGTCAACTTGGACACTACTAGGAAGTTGCAGGAGGAAATTTTTGTCGCTGCGCCGAAAGAGAAAGTTCCAGAATGGAGTCTTGAATACACTCGAAAAGCGCAATCGGAGAGTGATAGGCAAATTTTAGAAAATCCTTCTCCTGATGTCAGAGCATTCGCTGAAGAGCACATCAGAAACCGTCCCCCAATTCCGGAAATCAAGCCATGTCATGAGGCCCATCTGCTTGCACAGGCCATAGAGCAAACAGTACGCTTCAAAGCGTTGCAGACCTTAGCACAGTCCTTGAATGCATCAGCCAGGAATGAAGTTGTGGACTGGGCCCAACGTCAACTATTGAAGGCGTCTTCTAGCCGAGGTCACATAGAGGTCGAACGTCTACGAAGAGATAAATATCTACAGACTACCCTTCCAGACTTTGAAGGGACTTCCGTGTTTGACTTACCATTAGAGCAATCTTAGGCATCGCTTAACAGACCGGATCCAGCTACGTTGTGTTTGGCCCTGTGGGGATTGCGATCGCCTTCACAGTTACGGGCATAACATTAAGCATCTGGCTCAACAATGGCGGTTGGGAACAAATCGGCGAGATTATTGACATTACGAGTCGAGGGATCAGCGGAACCCTTGATGAACTGAGGCGCATCCTCAATCGTGCGGGTCCAGCAGCTATAGAGCAGTTTAATGATATTGAGGATTACCTTCGCAACAATGTTTTCCCAGCTAGTAATACCGAGGAGGATCGACAAGCTCGTGGAGCCATTCGTGAAATTGAGCGTATTATTGGACGGAGACTTAGCGATGATGAAAGGACCGAACTACACAATGCAATACATGGACAAGGATATGGGTTTTGGGAAATTGTGATTGTAGGCGTACAAATGTTTGGCGCCGCCGAAGACCTCGATAAAATTCCTAAAAATAGATGGCCTGAGGATTGGCGTTAGATATGCAAAAAAAGATTGAAAATTCAAAGATGAAAGAAGTGCAAGCCATTATTCAGCCGCTAATTGGTCAAAGAGCTTGGGATGCTCGCATTGGAGTAGGCTCATTCCTCCTAATCGAATTTGGCAAGGTTGTTTCTAAGACTGCCAAAGCAACCCCTCGAAGACCCGAATATACCTATGACCGTGGAGAGTGGGGCTTATGGCTTTATGGCTGTCAGTGGCGGATTGAGCACAAGGAAACCATTTTATCTAGTTCTGTAAGCGAAACTAGAGGAGAGATGGAGCTAGCTGTTAGCAAGTTTAATAGTCAAACTGTTGAGACTATTGATATAGCTGAGCCTTTCTGGGACGCAGTCTTTACCTTTTCAAATGGTCACATCCTTAAAACCTTTTCAACTTACATGATAGACGAGCATTGGACGCTCAGAACACCTAATGGGAAGTACTTAGCTGCTGGGCCGGGTACAAACTGGGAATATCGCCCTGGAAATATCCCCCCGAGTGGGCAAAACAAGCCATAATGGGCTGGATATTGCTCTGGAATGTTCCCGATCGCTTTACCTGATGCAAATATCGTCAGGGAGCATTGGCTATTAAGAACACCGAGTAGTCAGTACTGAGTTACTGGGCCAGGTACAAGTTGGGATTATTGACCGTAATAACTGATATTGCATAAGTCCTATCATGATGCAGACCTGGCAAGTGGCCAATCAACGCTATCTGATGAATCAGATCGCAGCGGTGCAATCAATTTTGCGACAACACAGTACTGGCGGGGCAGATCGCCAAGCTGCTGCATCCTCCTCCGATCTCGACAGGGAGGGTGGCGATTGGGAAAAGCCCCCGGCCTTGGAGCATCTTTGCCGTTGTTTTGGCTTAAACTTGTTTGAGCGAGGCATCGTGTTGCTGTGTGCTGGCATGGAATTGGGATCAAAGTGGGGCGACCTCTGTGGGGCGGCGGGGGATAGTCGCCATCCCTATCCCACCTTTGAGTTGGCTCAGCAAGCGCTGGAATCGCCCCACTGGAGCGCCTTTTTGCCGTCTTCTCCACTGCGCCATTGGCAATTGGTGGAACTTAACTCCAACAACTCACTGCTCACGGCTCGCTTGCGGCTGAGCGAACGCATTATGCATGAACTGATGGGCTTTCCGCACCTGGACAATCGTCTGACCAAGATCACGCACCCCCTGCCCCCTGCGGCTCGTTTGGCGCCATCCCATGAACAGCGGGTGACCCAGATGGTGGCTGCCTGGCAAATGGCCGCCGCCGCGACGACGTTCCCCCTGATTCAACTGTGTGGAATTGACCACATCAGCAAGCAGACGATCGCCACAGCGACCTGTGAGAGGTTGGGGTATACGCTTTACGCTCTCTCCAGTAAAGCTCTCCCCCCCAATCTTCAGGATCTGCAACAGTTTTTGCGTCTGTGGGAACGGGAGGTTGTTTTGGGTCAGGTTGCGTTGTTGATTGATTGGGATAGTGCGGCCAGCAGCGATCCTAACCGAGAGAATAGGGTGGGACTACTGCTAGAATCTCTCAAAAGTCCCCTCATTTTGCTCAGTCGAGATCGCTGTTCGGCGCTCCATCGCCCGTTTGTGACCTACACCATTCACAATCCTACCCAGCCAGAACAGGTTCAGCTCTGGCAAAACCACGGCCTGGATGAATCAATCACCAACAATGGATTTCTGGAGACCTTAGTAGGGCAATTTGATCTCAGCCTTCACCAAATTGCCTCAGCCAGCTTAGAGGCCAAAACTGCCAACGCATCCCTGGTTTCCCCCGCCTCGCCAGAGGAGTCCCTCTGCCAACAACTTTGGGAAGCGTGTCGTGTGCAGGCGCGCCCCCAGCTAGACGACCTGGCTCAACGCTTAACGCCTCAAGAGGTATGGGACGATCTAATTCTGCCGGAAGCGCCGAAGCAGGCGCTCCAGGACATTATCGCGCAGGTAAAGCAGCGATCGCAGGTGTACCACACCTGGGGATTTGCCCGGAAAAGCAATCGTGGTTTGGGCATAAGTGCTTTGTTCGCAGGCGTCAGCGGCACGGGGAAAACAATGGCGGCTGGGGTGGTGGCTCAAGCCTTACAGTTAGATCTGTATCGGATTGATCTGAGTTCGGTCGTCAGCAAGTACATTGGCGAAACGGAGAAAAATCTGCGCCGGGTGTTTGATGCGGCGGAATCCGGCGGGGTCGTGTTGCTGTTTGACGAAGCCGACGCCCTCTTTGGCAAGCGCGGTGATGTGAAAGACAGCCACGATCGCTACGCCAATATGGAGGTCAGCTATTTGCTCCAGCGCATGGAGTCTTATCGAGGGTTGGCCATTATGACCACGAACTTGAAGGATGCGATCGATCCGGCCTTTCTGCGCCGTATTCGGTTTGTCGTGCGTTTCCCTTTTCCCGATTTTGATCAACGGGTTCTGATCTGGCGACGGGTGTTTCCACCCACATTGCCCACCGCCGATTTGGACTTTCGTAAACTGGCCCGCCTCAATGTCGCAGGCGGCAACATCCGCAATATTGCTCTGACCGCCGCCTTTTTCGCCGCCACCGACGGCTGCCCCCTCTCAATGGCCCACCTTCTACGGGCAACCCAAAGCGAATATAACAAACTAGAGCGGCCCACCCTCCCTGCCGAAATTCGCGGCTGGGTCAAAGCGGCGGAGAAACCTAAAACCGGATAGACCTAAACCTCTTGATAGTTGACAGGATTAGCCTTGCCCACCAGCCTTCAATCTAGCGACTGACAATTTCCAATCCTTTCCCTAGAATTACAGTGAGCCCGATGAACAACTCTTCATTCCTCGCTTTGTATGAAAGCACGTATTCGTCGCCCGGGTAAAGACAGGGCTATTTAGATGGGCCATTTGAAGACCTGTTTGGAGAACACTCCTTACAGGGAAGAGAACTCAATGACCCCAACGCAACCTTGGCAGGGGAGCCCACAGATTTTGGACATTTTATTGCTTCTTTGGCGGGCAGTTTGGAGGCGTTGGACCTAGGGGCGCCATTGCCAGTGTACCTTACGATTTAGGGGCTGGGGTGTCATGGAGTGGAGACTTAGGAACTGTCGTCATCAGCATTGTCGATGGTAATAACAATCCCACGGCGGCGATGAATCAATTTGCAAGTGACGCAGATTTGTCCGCAGATATTGCTGCTGTTGTGGTTGGCGATCGCTTGAATGGTTCCGGTAGACAGCGTCAACAAGTGACGGATGAAGTCCAGAGTTATGACACTGCTAAGGAAATTTCTCCTTTTAATTCTGCTAGCTGTCCCCAAAATTGACAATACCTTCAACAGATTCTGATCCAAATTGGACTGTCCAATTTGCAGCATTATTATCTTTACTCCATGCCAAGTTAATTTGGGATGGATCATGAAATGCTTTGAGATAGTTATCCCATAACTCTTTATTCTGGAAGAGCTCAGAGGTATCTGAATTAGTCTCTACATAGACTTTTCTTTGGAAGATACCTCGATTTTCATAAGCTTCATTTATACAGTTTACAAAATAACAAGCCTTCTTGAAAACAAGTTCTCTCTGGTGGTTGGGTGAAGGGTATAGAGTAGCATTGATAACAGCAGAAAGGTTCAACTGTGAGCTGCTCCAAAACCATATACCCCACCAGCTGTAAATTAAAAGACTGATCAAAATCACCCACGCAACTAGCATTCTCTTGAGTCTTTGTATTCTACGTAGAGGTAAAAGAACATGTAAGAGAGAGATAAACAGAGTTAGCAGTGTGCAGCAAACCGTTATCGCTATGAAATAAAGCACTAATTCATGACGTGGCTGATAGATAAAGACGTAATAGCCTGTTGTCATGAAAATACTTAAGTCTACGACGACAATCAAATCCTCTACCTAGTCGAGGCGCGGTTGATATCGTAGTTAGTGATACAGGTAAATGTTTGATTGTATCCGGAAAATCTTTGCTCGCTGTGGCCCCAGATGGATACATTCGTTGGACGCTTAACTCAGAAAGCGCAATTGGTTTACCCTTGTTACTGTCAACTACGAAGTCTGGCCTCTGCCGAATCCTTCTTCTCATAGATTAAGGCCCCGGATGCCTTTAGCAGGCATACGACGGCCTCACCAAGAGCCTTACATTGTCACCGTAGGCAGCAATCATAAAACAATAATGATTAACCTTGAGGGGCAAATGCAATGGGAAGTACAGACTCCTAAGGATCCTAAAATAATCCTTTCAGATCCATTTGGTAATGTGGTGCTTTCCCACAGTGCAGAGTTTGAAATTTGGGATAAATATCATGACAACTTTAGGGAGCTTTACACTTACTTAGAAGATTGGTGCTTTGTTAAAGCAGTTAGTTTTGATGGGAAAGAAATCTTTAAGTGGAAAGCACCTGCACCGCTATCTGGAGTGCTAGCAATTGGTAAAAAAGGTGAGGTTTACTGTGTTTCTGATGGGCAGCTATGGGCTATTGGATAACACTAGCCTCTATAGGTGTGCTGAGTATCTTCGATAAAGCAATATGCGCCTAATTGGGCCAACTGGCCTCAATATCCGCCAAAACAGTATCTACATCTTGTCCCCCGACGTAATCCACCATCCCCGACCAAAATGCGCCAGTACCTACGGCCCCTGGCATCAGATCAGAGCCATCGAAGCGAATGA